>JAISRY010000115.1 GCA_031273385.1 Tannerellaceae bacterium
TTTACGATGCTGCGGTAATAGGTTTCGTCGTAGCCGGGGAAATCGGGGTAGTCGGACAGGCCGTAGCCGTTTTGTTTGAACCGCCCGTTTTCCTCCTTCTTGACGTTACCGTCCATGTACTTAACCAGCAGGTATTCGCCCAGTCTTTTCCAGCGTTCGGTGGCGGTGTCGGCCGTTGTGGAGCTGAACCATGTGAGGAACTTGCGGGCTTCGGCGGGGTCGCTACGGTAGAGTTCCAATGCGGCTTTGTCGATGGCGGGAAGCATCTCGCGGTAGCTGCCCTCCAGCTCTTCCTGTACTTTACGGATATCTTCGATCATAAAACTGTACTTGTGGTAGGCCATATTCGCTACCCAGTTGTGGATCCAGAAAGCGGACGTCCACGAGAAGGTCATCATGTCGCCATTGCCGGCGCGGTAACATTCGGGCGTGGCTATGGCGGAGCTATAGACGGGAGTGAAGACGGCCATGTCGGCATCGTCGACGCCAAACCAGAGAACCCCGCCGACCTCGTCGGGCAGCCAGTTGCGCATTTGGGGGACGATCACGAAACCGGTCTGCTGCGTGGCAATGGCGCGTTCGTTCAGGTAGGTTTTCCCGTCCACTTCGAAGTGCATCGGACGCCAGCGGTAGGGTACCTTATAGGGGCCTGCCCCGGCGTCTTCGGTCATGCAGAGATCGGTGCCCTCGTAGTGGTCGCGCATACACCGTTGGACGTCCTGTACGGTGAGTTTCCTGTCGGGTTTAATGTATAGGGGCATAGGCTCTTTGGATGGGTCGCCCTTGATAAAGTCTGCGTAGCGATCCATCGTTTTGTCGTATTTGCGGAAGAAAGACCACACGCGGGCTTCGCAACCGCGCAGGCCGCTGAAGTCGTAGGGGTTGTAGGCTTTGGCGAAGCTGAAATCCTTATCTTTCCCGCTGAAATAGCCTTTTTTACGGGCAAAGGAGACGACGTCGGGGGCATAGAGGCAGTTTTCCTTGTCGTCGAACGGGATCTGTTGGATCCGCGACTGGTTGGCGTGCGCCGAGATACAGTCGTCGGGGATACGGATCGCCACCCATACGCCGCCTTTGTTTCCTACCCCTTTCCCGATCAGTTCCATGATCCATGCTTCGTTCTTGTCGGCGATCGAGAATGATTCGCCCGAGCTGCAATAGCCATGCTCTTTGACCAGGGTGGTCATGACATGGATCGCTTCGCGTGCCGTTTTGGAGCGCTGGAGCGCGATATAGATCAGGCTTCCGTAATCCATGATGCCGGTCGAATCGGCCAGCTCGCGGCGCCCGCCCCAGGTGCTTTCGGTGATAGCCACCTGGTATTCGTTCATATTCCCGATGACGGAGTAGGTACGTTCTACCTGCGGGATGCGCCCCAGCGGTTTTCCGGTGTCCCACTCCACTACGTCCAGCATGGCGCCTTTCGGCCATACTGCCGCCGGCCAATGATACAACTCGCCATACAGGGTATGCGAGTCGGCGGAATAACTAATAATGACCGAACCATCCGCCGAAGCTTTTTTACCGACCAACAAACCGGTACAGGCCAACGCTTCACCGCCTGTAACCAACGCTGTACACACAGCAAATACCATCATCCATTTCTTTCTCATAATCCATTTCGTTTTTTTAGGCGCACAACAGCATATAAGCGGCCGAGCCGCAGAAATACCCGGTGAGCGCCAGGAGAGTAAATCGTTTTGTATAATACATAAAATCAATCTTTTCCAATCCCATAACGGTGACGCCCGTCGCCGAACCGATAATCAGGATACTGCCTCCCGTCACGCCGCAATAGGCGAGGAACGTCCAGAAGCCCCCGTCGGTGACAAAGAATTGGGCGTATGCCGCCATGTCCGCCGTAGGCTGTACGACGGGATACATCCCCATCGTGGCCGCCACGAGTGCGACGTTGTCCACGCAGGAAGAGAGGCAGCCGATGACGAAAGCGATCAGGTAAGGCTCGTGGATATACCGGTCTAAGAAGTGGGAGATCAGTCCCAGATGCCCCGACGTTTCCAGGGCGCCGACAGACATCAGTATGCCGAGGAAAAAGAAGATGGTACCCAGGTCGATGTTCGGCAGCAGGGTAGCTATCCGCAATTTCCTCGATTCGCGCATGCGGTGCAGGCGGCTGTACATGATATCGGTATAGAACCAAAGGATCACCAGTCCCAACAGCACGCCCAGGAAAGGCGGCAGGTCTGTGATCATTTGGAAGACGGGCACCAGCACGAGCGAAAGCAGCCCGATCGCCAGGATAACGCGGCGGGCGTAGGGCGGTATTTCCGGGACAAACTCGTCGTCCTGTTCCTCTTCGCCCGGCACGCGCAGGGTGGCGCCTTTCTTGAAAAGCCAGAAATGCGCCAGGGCGAGCGGCGCCAGCATATTGATAAACGCGGGGACGAAGAGATGCGTAATCTGGTTCATCGCCGTGATATTTTTCCCTACCCAAAGCAGGATGGTGGTCACGTCGCCGATCGGTGACCAGGCGCCTCCCGCATTGGCGGCGATCACCACCATGCAGGCATATTTCAGGCGGTCGGTGCGGTCGGGCACCAACTTGCGCAGGATCGCCATGACGACGATCGCCGCCGCCAGGTTGTCCAGCAGGGCGGAGAAGAAGAACGTGGCAAAGCTGACCGACCAGAGCAGTTTCCGCTTGTTCGCCGTCGCGATATATCCGGTGACGGCACGGAAGCCGCCATGCTTATCCACAATGTCGACGATCAGCATCGAACACATAATAAAGAAAAGCGTCTCGGCTACGCTGCCGAGGTGGTAGACGATCGAGCGGTTGGAAACGAAATTGACGAACTGTTCGCGGACAGGCATCCCGGCTATCGCGGGGTTTTTCTCCAGGAAACGTTGGAACAGGGGGCTGGAGCGTTCCACGAAGATAGAATAGGCGTCGAACATGAGGATCATCCATAAGGTAATGGCCATAAAGAGGGCGACAGCCGCCTTGTTAATCCTGATCCTGTCTTCCAGGGCGATCAGCACGATTCCTGCTACAAAAATAACCGGCATTAAAATAAACATACCTTGTATCGCATCTATTTTTAGTGACTATATTCGTCCACAAAAATAGAACAATTATATTTGTATCTGAAAATAATACCATTTAAATTCAACCCCTATGTTACGATCCCTCTTTCTCCTTGCTTTTCTCGGCGCATGGCTTTGCATGGAAGCCCAGCCGCCATCCCGTCTGACGACAGACCTTTTGGAGCACACCGACCGCCTCTTCCTCGACGGCTATCCCACCGGCGTCCAGCCGGCGGAAAGCGGGACGTTCGTCGAGCGTTACCAACTGGCGGAAGTCCGCAATCCCCGGCCTTTCCTGGGCTGGGTCGTCAACAGCCGGCAACCGAATACGCTGCAAACCGCCTACCGGATTATGCTCGCCACCTCGCCCCGGATGCTGGACGACGGCACGCCCGATATGTGGGACAGCGGGCGTACGGAAAGCGACAACTCCGTAGCCGTCCCTTATGCCGGGAAACCCCTGCAACCCGCCACCGTCTATTACTGGAAAGTAAAGACCTGGGATAACCACGGCGTGGAAAGCGGCTTCTCCGCCATACGCAGCTTCGCCACTGCCGCCCAACTGGACGGCGCAACCGCCCGCTATCCCCTGCAAGTCAGCGACGAATATCCGGTAAGCATCCGTAGCCTGGGGGATGGCCGCTCGTTCGTCGACTTTGGAAAAGACGCTTTCGGGCGGCTGAAGCTGACCCTCTCGTCCGCCAACGATACCGACACCGTCACCGTCCACCTTGGCGAGGCCGCCAAAGAGGGGCGGATAGACCCGGCGCCCGGCGGCACGATCCGTTATGCCGTTTACCGCCTGCCGCTGATGGCCGGCACGCACACCTATACCGTCAAGATACGCCCCGACAAGCGGAATACCGAGGCCGCGGCCATCCTGATGCCCGCCTATACGGGCGAGGCGCTGCCTTTCCGCTATTGCGAGATAGAGGGTTACCGTCCGGCATTGAAGCCGGTAGACGTCGTCCGGCAGGCGGTGCATTATCCCTTTAACGAGACGGCCGCCCTGTTCCACTCTTCCGACAGCGTCTTGAACCAGGTATGGGAACTCTGCAAATACTCTGTCAAAGCCACCTCCTTTGCCGGAACATACGTCGACGGCGACCGCGAACGCATTCCCTACGAAGCCGACGCCCTCATCAACCAATTGTGTCATTACGCCGTAGACCGCGAATATGCCATGGCACGCCATAGCCACGAATACCTGATCCTCCACCCGACATGGCCGGCCGAATGGATCATGCAGTCGGTGCTGATGGCCTGGGCGGACTACCTGTATACCGGCAATCCGGCGTCGTTGCAACGCTTTTACGAAGACTTGAAAGCCAAAGCCCTCTCCCCCCTGAAAGAACCGAACGGACTCGTCAGCACCCGGACAGGCAAACAAACGCCCGCCCTGCTACAGTCCATCCATTACAGGGGAAAAGAGCTCCGCGACATCGTGGACTGGCCGCAAAGCGGTATCCTTGGATTGGAGAAGAGTTCGCCCGGCGAGGCGGACGGTTTCGTGTTCACCGACTATAATACGGTGGTCAACGCCTACCATTACGAAGCCTTGCGCCTCCTCAGCCTGATCGCCGGCGTACTGGGAAATACCCAAGACGAGGCGAGCTATTCCGAAGAGGCCGGGCGGACAAGGGAACGGATCAACCGCCTGCTGCTCGACAAGAAAAGCGGCATTTACCGCGACGGGATCGATACGGATCACAGCGCCCTCCATGCCGCCATGTTCCCGGTGGCTTTCGGCATTGCCCCTGACAAAAACATAAAGCGGCTGTGCGCCTTTATGCGCAGCCGGGGGTTGGCCTGTAGCGTGTACGGCTCGCAATTCCTGCTGGAAGCCGTATACAACGCCCATGATGCCGCGTATGGGTTGGCGCTGCTTTCGTCGACCGGCGAACGCAGTTGGTACAACATGCTGAGGGCAGGCTCAACCATCTCGATGGAGGCGTGGGACAACAAGTACAAACCCAACCAGGACTGGAACCATGCCTGGGGCAGCGCGCCGGCCAATATCATCCCCCGCAAACTGATGGGTATCGAACCGCTTGAGCCCGGTTTCCGTAAGATACGCATCAAACCCCAGCCCGACACGCTCAGCCACGCAACGATAAAGACCCCCTCCATACGGGGAGATATCCATGTCTCGTTCACCCAGCGGCAGGGCGAAATATTCACCCTGGAAACGGACATCCCGGCCAACGCCGTCGCAGAGGTATGGCTGCCCCGTTTGTCGGCAAAATACCATCTAACGATAGACGGCATCCCCTGTAAAAGCACAGTAAACGGCGACTTCGTCGTCACCGAAGCAGGGTCAGGAAAACACCGCTTCGTCATCGAGCGTCCCCAATAAACCAGGTTTATTGGGTACTCGCAATGACGGATAGTATTTGATTTTCAGGAGACTGCGAGTGGCGAGTTGGCGTGCTCTCGGAGAGGGCTAACGAAATTCTGTTCATTCTTTCATCCTGAAAATTCTGATTCTGACAGGAGCACGGCTGCTGACGCCCGAACAAGTGCGCATCCTCGTTCATTTCCTGGGCGAACCTTGACGACGCCGGCTACACAACTGTGTCGTCGGCGCTACACAGTTGTGTTGTCCCCGCTACACAACTGGGTAGCTCCGGCAACACAACTGGGTAGCTCCCGCTACACAATTGTCTACCACGGCCTCAAGTGGGGAGAAGGGGGGGTAAAAACGCATGTTCAACTCTATATAGACTTTTTTGGCTTTTCTATTTTTTTCCTAAGGTTTTCATTTTTCGCTTTTTCTCCCCACTTTCCCACTTATTACTCTCTTCTTCTCTTCTCTAAAGAAAGGAAGAAAGAGAGTAAGTAGAATAGAAAGGGCTGATT
>JAISRY010000167.1 GCA_031273385.1 Tannerellaceae bacterium
CTTGACGCCGTGCAGTACAGCGCCTACCTCCATGAAGCGCCTGACTACATGCCGCTCATCAGTGAACTGCGTGAACTGAACCGGTATTACATTCAGCAGCTCAAGGCGCGCGCCGCCCGTCGCAAAAACGGAAAAAATACGGAGGAAGAACCGCCGATTGAGCCGATGGGAGAAACGAAATAAGTATGGAAAAACGGGGCGGGGCCATGTACTGCATCCCTGTTCCGGAGAGAAACGCGGCACACAAACTAAAATTACGGATTAATTTAATTACCAAAAAAATGATGAAAAGCAAACCAGGAGAAACACGCACAGCGTGTAAGTATCCCGGCCGGAGTAATCTTCGGCGAATGGGAATGACTGTATTCTGCTGCCTGTTCCTTGTGACAGGCCTGTTTGCCGTTGACACGAATGTGCCGCTGCCGGAAGGCGACGGTGTCAAAGGCGTGTCGCAGGCGGGCAAAAGGCAGATTTCGGGTACGGTTGTCGATGAAACCGGCGAGCCGGTGATCGGCGCCAACGTCCTCGAAAAAATAGTAGACGGTGTACATCAAATGTCCGAGGAAGAACGGTATGTGCCGCCCAAAGATCCGGAAGTCCTTAAAAAACTGGAATGGTTCAAAGATCAAAAACTGGGGTTAATGATGCACTGGGCGCCGGCAAGCCAATACGGGCTTTTCGAATCCTGGCCCCTCTGTGATGAGGAAGATCAGAAGTGGGAGCATAGCGAGATCACCTGGACCGACGATCTGGAGGAATTCTACCGCCAGTACGAATACGCCCCTAAAACCTTTAATCCTATCAAGTTCAGGCCCGACCGCTGGGCTTCACTGGCGGCTTCCTGCGGGTTTAAGTACCTGCTCTTTACCACCAAGCACTGCGACGGCTTCTGTATGTTCGATACTAAAACTACCGATTACCGTATCACCGCGCCGGACTGCCCCTTTTCAACACACAAATACGCGGATATTACCGGCAGTCTTTTCAGCGCTTTCAGGAACGCGGGGTTGGGTATCGCCGCGTATCAGTCCAAAGCGGACTGGCATGATCAGGACTACTGGAGCGAGGATTTCCCCATGACCCGCGGTCGCGGTCCCAATTATTCCATAAAAGAACATCCTGAAAAATGGGAACGCTATGTACAACGGGTTCACGAACAGTACCGCGAGGTCTGTTCCAAATACGGTCAAATCGACGTACTCTGGCTTGACGATGGCTGGATCAGCGCAGAAGATCTGCGGCTGGGAGAATTAATTGACGGGATACGCGCCACCACCCAGCCGGGGATGATCTCGGCAAACCGCAGCGGCAGGGAATATGAAGACTTCCTGACGCCGGAACAGACCATTCCCTCGGAACCAATCCGTGTACCTTGGGAAACCTGCATGACCTTGGGTAATTATTGGGGGCATCACTATACGGAAAATTATAAGAGCGCCCGGAACCTGGTGCATATCCTTATCGACATTGTCTCCAAGGGCGGGAATCTGGCGCTGGGTATAGGCCCGCAGCCGGACGGGGAACTTCCCGCCGGGGCTATGCTGGAACTGCGCCGCATGGGCCGCTGGCTCGGTGTTAACGGCGAGGGCATCTACGGCACCCGCATCGCCGAAGGGTTTATAAAAAATTCGCAAGTAAAATGTACCTGCAAGGGCAATACGGTTTATGCCTTCTCCCTCTACGATGATTTTGCCAGTCCGGGTCGCCATATCGAGGTGAGCATGGACGGCGACGCCGCAAAGAGCGGCGTGGCTTCGGTAACGTTATTGCGGAACGGCCAGAATGTGCCCTTTGAGCGGACAAAAAACGGCATTATTCTCAAGACAGCGGATATCGATTTCAATGGCGCGGAATACGCGGATTGTTTTGTGATTCAACTGGAATAAAAGGAATGACCAAACAAGATATAAGTCAAAAGTTAAATTATGAATTATCAGTGCGGAAGCATTATAAATATGTGATTTTAGTATCAATTAAATGTAGTTTTTAGTATCAATTAAATGTTTAAAACAAGATGAAAAACAAACCAGGAGAAGCACGCACGGCGTGCAGGTATCCCGGCCGGAGTAACCTTCGGCAAACGGGAATGATTGTATTCTGCTGCCTGTTCCTTGTGACAGGATTATTTGCCGCTGACACGGATACGCCGCTACCGGAAGGCGACGGCGTTGAAGGCGTGTCGCAGGAGGGCAAAAGGCAGATTTCGGGTACGGTTGTCGATGAAACCGGAGAACCGGTGATCGGCGCCAATGTAGTGGAGAAAGGCACGACCAACGGTATTGTTACCGATGTGGACGGTAATTTCTCGTTAAGCGTTTCCGGCGGCGCAGTCCTGCAGGTGTCCTATATCGGATACATTATGCAGGATGTCCCGACGGAAAACAGGAGCAGTTTTAACATTCGGCTTGTGGAAGATGCGAAAGCGCTGGAAGAGGTCGTTGTGATCGGGTATGGATCTACCAGCAAACGTAAGTTGACGTCAAGCGTCTCTACGATTCTGCCGGATCAGATTGAAAACCTGCCCTCATCGTCAGTTGTAAACAACCTGGGCGGACGTACGGCGGGTATTATTGTAACCAATAGTGGCGGCGGGCCGAACAGTTTCGCCAGCATTTCCATACGTGGGGGTGGTACGCCTATTGTCGTCATCGACGGGGTTGTCACGGACTATAATGACTTCCGCAACATCAACCAGTACGATATTGAAAACATCAGCATCCTGAAAGATGCCGCTGCTGCTGCCATCTATGGTGCACGTGCCGGTAACGGTATCCTGATGGTCACAACCAAACGCGGTGCAAACAAAAAGATCAGTATCAACTACAATTACAGTTACACTCTGTCGCAGCCAACCATTCTGCCCGATAAACTCGGCTCTTACGAGAGATTGGTAGAGACGAATAAGGCCTATGCGAATGACGGGATGCCCTATGCCTATTCGGATGAGATATTGGAAAAATACCGCACGCAATCCGATCCTTTTGTGTATCCCAACACCGACTGGCTGGCCGTATGTCTGAAAAACTTCGCGCCTGAATCGAACCATAACCTGTCCATTAACGGAGGCGATAACAGGAACAAGTACTTTGCCTCGTTCGGCTATTACGACCAGGGGACCTTATATATACACGACACCAACTGGTACAATCGCTATAACGCACGCGTAGGATTGGAAAACAACTTCGAAGAGATCGGACTGAAAACGACTACTACCGTTAGCGGTACGTTTACCGAATACCGGCATCCCTCCACCATGTACGGTAATGGCTACGGCACATGGGGACATATCATGAATCAGTCGCCGACGCAATTGGCATACAACGATATGGGCGAACTCTCTTCCGCTACTACCGACAGCCCGATCGTGGAAATAGATCCGGGCGGCGGATATCTCCTCCAAAGGACAAGCACGTTCAACGGACTGTTTCAGGCCGAGTGGAAAGTGCCCGGAGTGGAAGGGTTTAAACTTAAATCCGTCAGCGATTACCGGATAGGATATTACCGGAATAAAGAATGGAAATTTACACCTCCGCGCTATGCAAACGGATCGACTGCGCCCGCGCCCAACAACCCGCCCAGTTTATCGGAAGAATATGGGGAGAATTACAGCTACACCCAGCAGTTCCTCGCCGACTACGAACAGGAGGTCGTTACGGATTTTACCGTAGGCGCTTTGTTGGGGTATGAATTTAACGCTTCATCCAATAACTGGATGTCGGCCTCGCGCGAGAATTATCAATTGGCTACCGACCAGTTCCTCGCCGGCCCTACCGCCAACCAGAAGAATAACGGGGCGGAAGCCGAATCCGGACGCGCCGCCTATATCGGGCGTCTGAAACTGGATTATAAAGCACGTTATATGCTGGATGCCAGTTTCCGCCGCGACGGAAGCGACTGGTTCCCGGAAGACAAGCGTTGGGGAACGTTTTACGCTTTCTCCGGCGCATGGACACTGTCCGATGAATCGTTTATGCAGCGCCTTAAAGACGACAATATCCTCAACTATTTCAAACTGAGGGGATCCTATGGGGTTGTCGGGCTGGATGGCAGCAATGCCAATCTAAACCGGTACGAATATGTGGCCGGCTATAATGTGGAAAGCAACGCAAATGT
>JAISRY010000189.1 GCA_031273385.1 Tannerellaceae bacterium
CATACGGCTTACCTGATTGGGGCGGGGGCTTTGCGCTTACTGATCTGGGGAGATGTGAACCATGCGATGAGTATCCAAATGCCTTATCCCGACGTCACTTACGCACGCGATACCGATCCTGCCCAGGCTATCGAAACGCGCAAACGCACGCTGGAATACCTCTCGGCAAACCATATTCCCGTTGCCGGTATGCATATCCCTTTTCCCGGCATCGGGCTTGTTATTTCGGTGGGGAACGGCGCGTACGCCTTTGAGTCGTATTGAGGTGGATGGGCTATAAAAAAGAAAAGGTTGTCATCACGACAACCCATTTTCATTGCTAACCTTAAATCTAATACCATGAAAAACACGATGCAAATATAGGCGGTTTTATATTGTACAACATAATTCTTCAGCATAAAAATGAGGGAGCTTAACGATGTTTAACAGCAAAAAGAGGAAAGAGGCGCTGGTGGCAGCGTCTCTTTCCTCTTTTTGTTCGATAGGATGACGAGGGGGTTACAGGCTGTCGCCGAAGTCTTCCTTGAATTTGGCGATCAACCGTTCAGGCCAGTCGGAGACAGGTTCCAGGCCTCCCATGAAGAAGCGCAGGACGGGCGGTTCGTAGACAAATTTCAGCCCGCCGATCAAGCTGCGGTTTTCGTTTAGCCAGACTAATCGATCCTCTACGTATTTGATTTGCGAAAGCGTGAATACGCGGCGCGGGACAGCTAAACGCAACAGCTCCATGTCGGCGTAGGTTTCGTTTCCCTCTTCGTCGCGTTGGTTCGAGATGGATCCGCGCTCCATGCCGCGAACGCCGGATATCAGGAAGAACGCCGCCGCCAAAGCGCCCGCCGGGTATTGCGTTTGCGGGATATGGGAGCAGATGCTCATCGCATCGACATGCGCCCCAAGCACGCCCGGAGGCGTCACCATCGGAACGCCTTTCGCCGTAAGGCTATTGACCAGGTAGGCGATAAACTGGGGGCTTTGGCTGATCATCGTTTCGTCGAGCGTTTCGTATAGCCCGACAGCCATCGCCTCTATTTCCCGTACCGAGATACCGCCGTAGGTCAGGAAGCCCTCGAACAGGGGGACTAAAGCCTCCAGTTCGCGGTAGATCTTCAGTTCGCCCGTACAGATGCCGCCTCCGCGCGAAGAGCTTAGTTTGCGGGCGGAGAAATAGACGATGTCGCTCAGGCCGGTCATGATGGAGATCACTTCGGCCATCGAAGAATCGGCAAATTCAGGCTCGCGTTGCAGGATCAGGTAGGCGTTTTCACCCAGTAAGCTGGCGTCCAGGACGATGCGCAGGCCATATTTGTCGGCGATTTTGCGGACTTCGCGCATATTCCGGATAGAGAACGGCTGCCCGCCAATCAGGTTGGTCGAGGCTTCCATGCGGATAAAGGGGATGTTTTCCACGCCTGTTTCCACGATCACCTGCTCCAGCTTTTCTACGTTCAGGTTCCCTTTGAAAGGGTGCGCCGAGTCGATGTTGTAGGCTTCGTCGTACAGGAGTTCGACAATGCGGCCTCCATATTGGGTGATATGAGCCAATGCGGTGGTAAAGTGGTAATTCATGGGAATGAGGTCGCCTTTTTTCTTGATATAGGCACAGGCCAGGATGTTTTCTGCGGCGCGTCCCTGGTGGACGGGCAGGAAGTACTTCTTCTTCAATACATCTTCCACCGCTTTCTGCAGACGGAAGAAGCTTTGCGAACCGGCATACGCATCGTCGGCGTGCATCATGGCGGAGACCTGCATGTCGCTCATCGCATTGGTTCCGCTGTCGGTCAGCATATCGAGGAAAACATCTTTGGTACTCAGCCTGAATGTGTTGAATCCGCCTTCGTACAAGGCTTCCAGGCGGCGTTCGATAGGGACGAGGTTCAGTTTCTGTACAACACGAACCTTGTGCAACTCCAATGGGATATTCTCTCCACTGTAGAATTTGACCTTTACGGGTTTTTCTTTGCTCATATAAGTAATTTAAAGGGTTATATTATAAAAATAGCGCAAAAATACAAAGAACATCTTTTATAAGAAAGATAATCGTGCATTTTTTCTTAATATTGCATCTTAAATTTGTATCCTAATAAACAATGAGATATGGTTGGTACCTTGGTCAATACGGCAGCCGTTATTGCCGGAAGCGGGATTGGGCTGGCATTTAAGAAAAATTTGCCGGACAAATATCAGGTGATTTACTTTCAGGCCGTCGGGCTGTTTACGATGCTGCTCGGCGTAAAAATGTCGCTGGCGATGGCCTCGCCGTTGCTTGTCGTGCTGAGCCTTGTGGTGGGGGGATTTGCCGGTATGATGATGCGGCTTGAGGAGAAAGCCGGGCAGCTCGGCGACTACATTAAAGCCAGGCTGCACTCCGACAACGACCGCTTCACCGAGGGGTTGATCACCGGTTTCCTGCTTTTCTGTATGGGCTCGATGACCATTGTCGGCGCGATCGAAGAGGGCTTTGGGAAGACGTCCGACCTGCTGCTCACCAAGTCGATCATGGATTTCTTTTCGGCGATCATGCTGGCGTCGGGGCTGGGTATCGGTATCCTTTTCTCGGCCGTTCTGCTGCTGCTGTTTCAAGGAGGGATTACGTTGTTTGTGTCGGTTGTCGGAAAAGATATCCCCGCCGAGATCGTGTCCGAGATAACGGTTGTGGGCGGTATTATCCTGATTGGGTTGAGCATAAATCTGTTGAAGATAAAGAACATCGGAATCCTGAACATGTTGCCCGCCCTGCTGTTCGTCGCTTTATTCGTGTGGTTGAAGATGTACTTCTTTCCATGATGATGACAAAATGACATATAATCCTTCTGGCATTTTCTTTGCAGGTTTGAGGGTAAAAACAAGTTTGAATTTACAAAGAAAAGGAGATATAACGTATGAATTTAAATAACTTTACAATCAAATCGCAAGAGGCGGTACAGCAAGCCGTACAGTTGGTTCAGGAACGAAACCAGCAGGTGATCGAATCGGCGCATCTACTGAAAGCTGTCATGATGACAGGCGAAAGCGTAACCAATTTTCTCTTTCAAAAGCTGGGCGTATCCGTTCAGCGCCTCAACCAGATACTGGATGGCCAGTTGGAGGCCTATCCGAAAGTATCCGGCGGCGAACCCTATCTCTCGAATGAGTCGAATGTCGTGCTGCAGAAAGCGGTCGGCTATTCCGGGGAGATGGGCGACAGGTATGTCTCGCTGGAGCATATCGTGCTGGCTTTGCTGACGGAAAAGGGGATGGCTTCCCAGCTATTGAAAGATGCCGGGGTGGATGAAAAAGGGCTGCGCCTGGCGATCGGCGAACTGCGAAAGGGGAACAGGGTGACCTCCCAGTCGGCGGAAGAGGCCTACGATGCGTTGAACAAATATGCCGTCAACCTGAATGAACGTGCGCGTAGCGGGAAACTGGACCCGGTGATCGGACGCGACGACGAGATCCGGCGGGTGTTGCAGATACTGAGCCGCCGGACGAAAAACAACCCTGTCCTGATCGGCGAACCGGGCGTCGGTAAAACGGCGATAGCCGAGGGGCTTGCCCATCGTATCGTACGTGGAGACGTCCCCGAAAACCTGAAATCAAAGCAGATCTTCTCTCTGGATATGGGCGCATTGATTGCCGGAGCCAAGTATAAGGGTGAGTTTGAAGAGCGGCTGAAGTCGGTCGTCAATGAGGTCGTCAAGTCGGAGGGCGAGACGATCCTTTTTATCGACGAGATCCATACGCTGGTCGGGGCGGGGAAGAGCGACGGCGCCATGGATGCGGCGAACATACTGAAACCGGCGTTGGCGCGCGGCGAACTGCGCTCCATCGGGGCGACGACGCTGGATGAGTACCAGAAATACTTTGAAAAGGATAAGGCGTTGGAACGCCGTTTCCAGATCGTGATGGTGGAAGAGCCGGACGAAGCGGACACCGTTTCCATCCTCCGCGGGTTGAAAGAGAAATATGAGAACCACCACAAGGTACGGATCAAGGATGATGCGATTCTCGCAGCCGTGAAACTGTCGGCGCGTTATATTACCGACCGCTTCCTTCCCGACAAGGCGATCGACCTGATGGACGAAGCGGCGGCGCGCCTCAGGATACAGGTCGATTCCGTTCCCGAGTCGCTGGATGAGATCAGCCGCCGGATCAAACAGCTGGAGATTGAACGTGAAGCCATCAAGCGCGAAGACGACAAGGCAAAGCTGGACTACCTCACGAAAGAGATTGCCGACCTGAAAGAGGAAGAAAAGACGCAGAAAGCGCAATGGGAGAGCGAGAAAGAGCTTGTCAACAGGATTCAGCAGAACAAGATCGATATCGAAAACCTGAAATTTGAGGCTGACCGGGCCGAACGCGAGGGCGACTACGGTAAGGTAGCCGAGATCCGTTACGGGAAAATCAAGGGGAAAGAGGAGGAGAACATTCGCATACAGTCTACGCTGCATGAGATGCAAGGCTCATCCGCCATGATCAAGGAGGAGGTGGATACGGAAGATATCGCCGACGTCGTCTCCCGCTGGACGGGTATCCCGGTGAACAGGATGATGCAAAGCGAAAAGGATAAACTGCTGCACCTGGAAGACGAACTGCATGAGCGCGTCGTCGGGCAGGACGAAGCGATCGAAGCCATATCCGACGCCGTGCGCCGTAGCCGCGCCGGTATGCAGGATCCCAAGCGGCCGATCGGGTCGTTTATCTTTCTGGGGACGACGGGGGTCGGCAAGACCGAGCTGGCCAAAGCGCTGGCCGAGTACCTCTTTGATGACGAAAACATGATGACGCGCATCGACATGAGCGAATACCAGGAGAAGTTCAGCGCCTCCCGTCTGATCGGTGCGCCTCCGGGATATGTCGGGTACGACGAGGGGGGACAGCTGACCGAGGCGATCCGCCGGAAACCCTATTCCGTCGTCTTGTTTGACGAGATAGAGAAAGCGCACCCCGACGTTTTCAATATCCTGTTGCAGGTGTTGGACGACGGGCGGTTGACGGACAACAAGGGGCGTGTGGTGAATTTCAAGAATACGATCATCATTATGACCAGCAACATGGGGTCGTCCCTGATTCGCGAGAACATGGAACGGATCACCCCTGCCAACCGGCAGAAGGTGATGGAAGAGACAAGGAGCGAGGTGATGGAGCTGCTGAAAAAGAGTATCCGCCCCGAGTTCCTGAACCGCGTCGACGAAATCATCATGTTCACGCCATTGAACGAACAGGAGATCAAAAAGATCGTCCTGCTGCAACTGGAGCAGGTGAAGAAGATGCTGGCGCAGAACGGCATTACATTGCAGTTTACCGACGAGGCATTGCAGTTCATCGCCGAAAAGGGGTACGATCCGCAATATGGCGCCCGTCCCGTCAAACGTGTCATACAGAAATGTGTGCTGAACGAACTGTCAAAGGTGCTGCTGAGCGGTAAAACGGACAAAACCCGCCCCATCACCGTCGATATGTTTACGGATGAGTTAGTGTTCATCAACAAATAAGATACGTTATGAAATACGTTATTGGCTTAGATTACGGCACTGATTCGTGCCGCGCCGTCGTCGTAGATGCTACGGACGGAAAGGAGATGGCCTCTGCCGTCGCCGCTTACCCGCGCTGGTCGCGCAATGCCTGGTGCGACCCCCAAAAGAATCAATACCGGCAGCACCCCTTAGATTACATCGAAGCGCTGGAAAGCAGCGTCAGGGAGGCGTTGGCGAAATGCCCGCCGGGGCTTGCCTCAGAGGTGGCCGGCATGTCGTTCGACACCACCGGCTCGACGCCCGTCCTGACGGACAGCGAGGGAACGCCGCTGGCTTTGTTGCCTGAGTTTGCCGAAAACCCGAATGCCATGTTTGTCCTCTGGAAAGACCATACGGCGGTGAGGGAAGCGGCGGAAATCAATGCCCTGTCGAAAGCGTGGGAGGTGGATTATACGGCGTATGAGGGGGGCGTTTATTCTTCCGAATGGGTGTGGGCGAAGATGTTGCATGTGTTGCGCGAAGATGCCTCGCTTCGCGGCAAAGCCTATTCCTGGATCGAGCATTGCGACTGGATGCCGGCGCTCCTGACCGGACAG
>JAISRY010000175.1 GCA_031273385.1 Tannerellaceae bacterium
ACAACCACATACGCCCCCTCGCTTTCGGGGAAAGTAAAGCGGAACATGGCGGCACGTTCGGTCGGCGTAAACTCCGCGACGACGTCATGCTCCGCCAGGTATACCTTATAATAGTAGGGCTTCGCCGTTTCCCCCTTGTGCGAGAACCAACTGGCGCGCCGCTCTTCCTTAAACTCCGGCGTTCCCACGACCGGCATGATGGAGAACTGCCCGTAGTCGTTGATCCACGGGCTGGGCTGGTGCGTCTGTTTGAAGCCGCGTATTTTGTTCGCCGTATACATGTATGTCCATCCGTTGCCCATCGCGCCGGTTTGCGGCGTCCAGAAGTTCATCCCCCAGGGACGTGCAATGGCCGGATAGGTGTTCCCCGTCGACAGCTCAAAGGTCGACTGCGTCCCCATCAGCGGGTTCACATATTCGACAGGATCAAAGGGATATTCACCGGCCGAAAGCGGTTTCCCGTCCAAAGAAAAGGCCACGATCAACGCCATAGCCCATACCCGTTTTTTCTTCATACTGCTATCGTTTTAAAATAAATGGTTGTATTATACGTACAAAGAAACAAAAAATACCTATTTTTGTACCCTCAATTCAGTATTAATTTAGTAACATATTGCGTAGATGGTAAAGAAAATCGGGAATCTCATTCCAAATACCTTTTTTATTACAAAGGGAAGCGGCGAATCCGACCTGGAAAAACATGCGGGTTCGTATCACATGGCGTTGTACGACGCCTCTATTTCAGACTTCAACATTATGACATATTCGTCCGTTGTCCCCGCTACGGCGCATCTGGTTACCATGGATGAGATTGACCTGCCTCCGTTCGGTTCGGAACTGAAAACCATTATGGCCGTATCTCATGGGTATCAGGATGAGTTTGTATCCGCCGGCGTGGTATACGCATGGATGTATAAGGATGAAAACTTTGATGAAAAAGTGGGCGGCCTCGTCTGTGAAGTCAGCGGGCGGTATCGCATCGAAGAGCTGGAGTCCCGCCTGATCCGGGTCATCAATGATCTTCACCTCAAGACATACGGAAAGTATTTTCTCGGCGAACTGAACTTCATTACCGAAGGCATCACGATCGAAAAGAGGTACGGGACAGCCCTTGCCGCCCTATGCTTCGTCGATTTCCTTATGCCTGAACTTGATAAAGAGGAGAAATGAAATATATAGGGGCACATGTCAGCGCATCGGGCGGCGTAGAAAACGCACCGGTGAACGCGCACCAGATCGGCGCAAAAGCCTTTGCGCTGTTTACCAGAAACCAGCGTCAATGGCAATCTGCCCCCCTGACGGAGGCGAGCATCTCCCTTTTCAAGGAACGCTGCCATGAATACGGTTTCCTGCCCCGCCATATCCTCCCGCACGACAGCTACCTGATCAACCTGGGGCATCCCGAAGCGGAGGCGTTGCAGAAATCGCGCACCGCTTTCCTGGATGAAGTGAAGCGTTGCGAACAGCTGGGCTTAGACCGCCTGAACTTCCACCCCGGCAGCCACCTGAACGGCATGGACGTAGACGCCTGCCTCGACCGGATCGCCGAATCCATCAACCGGACACTGGAACAAACCGCCGGCGTATGCGCCGTCATCGAGAACACCGCAGGACAGGGAACAAACCTGGGCTATACGTTCGAACAGATCGCCCGTATCATCGACAAGACGGAAGATAAAACCCGCGTAGGCGTCTGCATCGACACCGCACACACCCTTGCCTCGGGCTACGAGATAAGGAGCGAAGAGGGCTTTACCGAAACGTTCGCCCTGTTCGACCGGACGATCGGCTTCCCCTACCTGAAAGGCATGCACGTCAACGACTCGAAAAAAGAGCTCTCCTCCCGTGTCGACCGCCACGAAAGCCTCGGCAAAGGCGTAATGGGCACAACCCTCTTCCACCTCCTCATGCACGACCCCCGCTTCGACGACATCCCCCTCATCCTCGAAACCCCCAACGAATCCCTCTGGCCCGAAGAGATCGCCTACCTCTATTCCCTGTAAGCCCCTCACTCGCTTAAGGGGCTTAAGGAGTTAAGGGGCTTAAGAATCTTAAAATTGTTTGGGCCAGATGAGGTTTTGGTTTAGTTGGATGGCGGCGCGGAATTCGGTTTGGGCGGCAGGGGTGTCGCCTTTGTACCATCTTACCAGGCCGTTGAGGTAACGGAGGACGGAGAGGCGTTCGTTCGACGAGCCGTCTTCACCGAATTTGGAATATTCGTCGATGGCGTCCGGACGGTTGAGGCGGCTCTGTACCTCCTCTTCGAGCTTTTGGATGAGCTTGTCGGCTTCGTCGGTACGGCCTAACTCTTTCAGCGCCTCAGCACGGAAATAGACGTTGTCGGACAGGGCGGCGAAGCGGCGTTCGGGTCGTATGCCGGCTGCCGTCTCGAAGCTGGACTTCGCTTTCTCCAGGTTTCCCATTTGTTTGTAGGCTTTGCCCATGTAGTAGAAGCCTTTCACGCTGTGTCCTCCGCCGGATGGACGGCCTACTTCCAGGTTTTCGGGATAGAGGTCGGCCGCTTCAAAGGCTTTGATGGCGGCGGCGTATTTCTTTCCGTTCAGCAGGCGGATACCTTTCAGCAGGTGGGCGTCGACGTAGACTCTATGTACCTCTCCGCCGCCCTCCCAGACGTGGAAATGGCGGCCTGAAAGGATCCGTATCCCCTTATCGTAGGCGCCCGTCTCGTTGTAGAGGGTGAGGAGGCGTATGACGGTTTCGTCGTGACGGAGGATGGTTTTCAGGTTCTTTTCCATGAACGAGAGGCGTTCTTTGGCCGGCTTGCCGTTTTGTTCGTACAGTTGATCCAGTTCGAAGAAGAGGCGCGGGTCGGACGGGTCTCCTTTGATGGACTGTTCGTACATGGCGATGGCTTTGGACAGGGCGCCGTCGCGGTGGTATCCGAATCCCAGGTTACGGTTGGCGCGTACAAAGAGGGGTTCCAGGCGGACGGCCGTTTCCCACGACTCGATGCCTTTGGCCTTTTGGCCGAGGTAGTACAGGAGGTTGCCGAGGTAGAAAGCTCCCTTGCTGTCGGAGGGGTTGGTTTGCAGCGCGGCGTTGAATATACCGATCTCTTCGAGGCGGAAGGGGAAGCAGTAACCGGAAGGCTGTTGCATGGCTTTTTGGAAGAGCGCCGCAGCCGCTTCGCCGTTTCCGGCCTGGAGGTTGAAAAAGCCGTTGTAGTACCAGGCCAGGGGCGAGGAGGCGTATGGCTCGCCGATGCGTATGGCTTCGTCGAGCAGGGCGATGGCTTCGTTGTATGCGCCGATGCTGCCGTAGTCGGCGGCCACTTCGAGGAGCTCCTGTAGACGGACAATCCCCTCTCCGCGGTTATCGCCGGCTTTGGAGAGGAAAGCGGCCCCACTGCCGGCCAGTATGCTTTGTTCGGAGAGGCTCCAGTAGTCGAGCGGGTCGATAGATAAGGCCTCTTTCAGCGTTTCGGCGGCTTCGCGGGTATAGCCTGCCTGCCTCTGTAGCCAGGCTTTGAGGGTAAGGGCTTTGGTGTCGCGTGCGCCGGTGTAGAGCGATTGGGCGACAAGCTCCTGCGCCTTGCCGTAGTCGCCCTCATTGGCGGCTATCTGCGCCAGGGCGAAATAGGCGGGATGCTGGAAAGTGGGATACCAGGTGGCTTTCCAGAACTGATCGGCCGCCTCTTTGTTCCGGCCTTGCATCCGGTAGACGACGCCGAGGTAATAATGCGGTTCGGGATCTTTCACCGTCGTATAGTCTTTCGCCGTCCGCGCCAGGGCACGTAGGAAATGGGCTTCCGCCAATGCCCATTCACCCATCCGGGCGTAACGGATACCTACCACCGTATTGACGCGCGAATCACCCGGATCACGCCTGAGCGCTTCGTTGTAGAACGCCATCGGGTC
>JAISRY010000181.1 GCA_031273385.1 Tannerellaceae bacterium
GTCGCTATTTTCTTTTTGATTGTTGCGTCTTCCATTTGTTATCTACTTTTTTAGACTACAAAGGTAATGATTTTTCTGTAACACAAAATTATTTGATATATTTATTTATTGATGCATTCTTAGTTTGGCAATTTGTAGTTGTTCTAAGTCAATCAAGTCAATCAGCGTTTAGTGGTTACAGAAAAATACCGTTGCGTTGGAAAACGGCGCGGGCTTTTTGCATCCGCTCTTTTTCCTCCTGGGAATAGCGTTTCGGTTTTTCCATTTCTTCCGCAAAACGCCGTGCATCTTTCCCTGTCAGTACTGGGGTTTCTTTAATGGGTCGTGCCATGTTTTCTTTTTTTGTTTTTGCAAAGGTATAAATAATATTTTGATTTAGAACGGATAGCCTACGGCGAAGTGGAGGGCGAAGTTGTCTTTGAAGTTGGGGCGGGTGATTGCCCAGCGGTTGTAGCCGTGGGCTTGGGGGTTGTAGGCTTTGAAGCCGCTGTCGAGGCGGATGAGGAAAAAGTCGAAGTCGAGGCGGATACCCAGGCCGTAGGAAAAGGCGATCTCGCGGTAGAAGCGGGAAAAGTCGAAGTTGCCGTTTTTCTGGTCGGCGTAGGGGCGTATCGTCCAGATGTTTCCGGCGTCGACGTAGGTAGCCAGTTCGAATTTCCAGAAGAGCTTCGTCCGGTATTCGATGTTGACGTCCAAGCGGATGTCGCCCGACTGGGTAAAGAAAGTGGCTGAATCGGTCGGCATACTGCCCGGCCCTAACGAGCGCACCGACCATCCGCGCACACTGTTGGCGCCGCCGGAGAAGTAACGCCGTTCGAAAGGGATATACTCGCCGTTGCCGTAGGGTAGCGCCACGCCTACCCCGACGTGGAACGCCAACCGGCTTTTGCTGTCCAGCGCGATGCCTTTGTTGTAGTCGAAATCGCCTTTTACGTATTGCGAATAGTTGATGCCGAAGAGCTTGTAGCGCCCGTCCTCGTCCTTTTCGGCGCCGGTGAGGTGGGAGAGGGCGTATAGGATGTTGCCGGCCATCTCGATGGATGCCCGGAGGGAGTGTGTGCCGCGTTGCCGGTATTGGGGGTTGTAATTGTTGAACGTATAGCTGTAGCCCGAGCTGACGATAAACTGGTCGTGGTAGTTGTAGTAGCGCGTCGTTTCGGGCAGGGAGTCGAGGAACGACTGGTTGATACGCGGCAGGAACAGGTAGTCGATATCCACGAGGCGGATCGAATGGCGGGCGAACGTATTGGTTCTGTCCTGCCAGTTGTACCGCCAGCTGCCGGAGAGGATCGCCCGTTCGTATTCGGGGCGTGTCTGGCGGTTGTAGCTGACGTTAAATTCGGTGGAGGCGCGGAGCTTGCGTTTCAGGTTCTCGGAGAGGAACGGGAACATGAAATGGGGGAAGGTGACGGATGCTTCGCCGCCGATCTCCCAATAGCTTCTGAGGCCGGATTCCATGTTCCGTAGCGATTCGTATGCGCCGCGTATCTTCATGGAGAACAGTTCGGAGCCTTTGAAGAGGTTCCGGTGTTTGTAGTTCACGCTGGAGGCGAAGCCGAGGTCGCCGGCGGAGTTTGTCCCCTCCAGGTCTATGCCGAAGCCGTGCACCTTGGCGGGCGCGGTGAGGATAAGGGCTTTCAGCTTCAGGGTATCGTTCTCTTCCACCTCGCTGAAACGGATGTTGACGTTGCGCAGGGAGTTCAGTGCGGCAAAGGAGGAATAGGTCTGTTCGAGGCTGCGTTCGTTAAACGCGTTGCCGGGGATGATGTAATTGCTGCGGTGCAGGACGGCGGGACGTATGCTTCGCCCGTTTTGCCCGTAGACGATGGAGATGTTTCCCGTTTTGACCGAATCGGCAGGCATGAAGCGTCCGCTTTCCCCTTGCAGGAGCGGATCGTAATCGGTGAGGATCGTTACATCCTTGATATAATAGCGCCGGTGAGGCCTTTCGACGATGCTACCGTCGGGCATGGCCTGGCGGTAGGGCTTGAGGATCATCTCGAGGTCGACCACGTTTTGGCTGAACGAGCTATCGGCCAGGTAGCCGAGGTTATCGCGGTTAAAGGCATAATACCCGCGGCGGCGCAGCAGAGTGGTGATGCGTTGCCGTTCCATATCCAGGACGTCCCGGTCGAACAGGTTCTCTTCGCTGACCAGGGGGATATATCCGTCGGGGGTCGAGCGGAAAGCGGCGGCAAAGCGCGAACGCACCGGCGCTTTCAGGCGGGCGATGCTATCGACGACAGGGTCGTCCAGTTTCATGGCGTAATTGCGTATCGTATAGGGTGTGCCGCTTTCGATGCGATAGGTGACGGCCGCTTTCTTCGGCCTGCCGGTATCTATCGTGACGCTCACTTCGGCGTTGACATAGCCTTTGTTCATCAGGAAACGCCCCAGCTCGTCCATCGACTGTTCGATCAGGGTGGTGTCCATAATGACGGGCGCTTCACCCATGCGGCGTAGCTGTTTGTTTATCCATTTCTTGTCGTCCCTCCCCGACCAGTTGTAGAGATACAACTGCCACTTCATCAGTCCGAACGATTTGAAATTCGGCTGCTGCCGGAGGTACGGCTTCAGGTCTGCCGGCTTGTACTTCCTGTTGTCCGATTCGATATAGACCTTATCCAACAGGTATTTCCCGTCATCGACAAATTTCGTGGAGGAACAGGAAAGCAGTAAGCAGAAAAAACACGATACATATATGATTCGGAGCGCGCCCTTCATGATTCAATTTCTTTACTCAGCGGCAAATGTAGTGGAATTTAAAGAAATTCATCTATTTTTGCCCTCAAAAAAGAGTAAAGATGATCAGTAAGGGCGTTATCAAGTACATCCGTTCGTTGGAGCTAAAGAAATTCCGTAACGAACACCGCGTCTTTTTGGCGGAGGGCGATAAGCTGGTGGCCGGTATGTTGGGGTCATTCGCCTGTGAAATGATCGTCGCTACCCCGTCGTGGATGGCGAACCAGGGCGATATCCCTGTGCGGGAGCTGATCGAGGCGGACGAGGAGGATATCCGCAGGGCTAGCCTCCTGAAGAATCCGCAGCACGTACTGGCGGTGTTTGAATGTCCGGATTATGCGCTTTCGGAGGCCGACCCCTCCGCCGGACTGATCCTCGCGCTGGACGGCGTACAGGATCCGGGGAACGTAGGGACGATCATCCGCCTTGCCGCCTGGTTCGGGATCGAACATGTCGTATGCAGCCCCGACACCGCCGATGCCTTTGCCCCGAAAACCGTACAGGCGACGATGGGCGCGCTGGCGCATGTAAAGGTGCACTATACCCCGCTCGAAAGCTATCTCAAAGGCCTGGAAGCCCCCTTGTACGGCACGTTTATGGATGGGGAGAATATCTACGCCGGGGAGCTCTCCCCTACGGGCGTCATCGTGATGGGAAACGAGGGAAGCGGCATCCGTGAGGAGACCGCCTCGCTGATCACTCAACGGCTGACGATCCCCGGTTATACCAAAGGGAGCGCGGCGTCCGAATCGCTGAACGTCGCCATCGCCACGGCCATTGTCTGTTCCGAATTTCGTCGCCGCGAGGAGGGAGCGGCTTTACCCCTTGTACCCCGTTAGGAAGAAAGCAACCCCGCATACGATCAGCAGAAGCCCCAGCAACCCATAGAAGATACGCGCCCCCGTCCGCCCAAACCACTGGACGATCCCGGAGGCTTTCCGGCTGCTGAAATACCAGTCGAAATTACCGATCGAAGCGACCAGCGAGAACAGGCCGGCAACGACAAAGACGATCAGCACCATATACTCGGATGTTTTCATTGCCCGTCGTGCATCTCGACGGTACGCGAACCGTCAGGGTTTTCCTTGATCCATACGTGCATCAGTCCCTCCATCCCGTCCATGAGGCCGTCTATCTTTTCAGGCCATTCGACGAAGCAAAGGGAGCCGCTCAGGAAGAAACTGTCCAGATCCAGCCCCCGGGCTTCGGCGGGATCGTTGATACGGTAGAAATCGAAATGGTAGACGATCCCGCCGGCATCTGTCCGGTATTCGTTGATGATGGAGAATGTGGGGCTGTTGACGGTGTCCGTTACGCCAAGCGCCTGGCAGACGGCTTTTATAAAGGTCGTCTTTCCGGCTCCCATCGCGCCGTAGAAAGCGAAGATCGTCCGCCCTTTCATGTTGGCGATAAACGTGCGGGCCGCTTCGTGGATCGCCTCTTCCCGTGTGATTGTGATAGTGGCCATGCTTACTTCGGATTCATTGTGATAAAGGGCGCCAGCATCTCTTCCATCGAGATACCGCCGTGCTGGAATGTATTTTTGTAATACGAGACGTAGTAGTTGTAATTGTTCGGGTAGGCAAAGAAGTTGTCGTTCAGGGCGAAGATATACTTGCTGCTCAGGTTGGGGGAGGGGAGTCCTATCTTCTCGGGGTCGTGTATTTCAAAGACATCTTTCGACTGGTAACTCAGGTTCTTTCCCACCTTGTAGCGCAGGTTGGTATTCGTATTCTTGTCGCCGACTACCTTTACGGGGTTATCTACGCGGATCGTCCCATGGTCGGTCGTCAGGATCACCTTGTACCCCTTGTCGGCCATCCGGCGGAAAAGCTCGAGCGTGGACGAGTGTTGAAACCACGACTTCGTCAGGCTGCGGTAGGCGGCCTCGCTCTGCGCCAGCTCCCTGATCATCTTCATCTCCGTCCGGGCATGGGAAAGCATATCAATGAAATTCAGTACCACCACGTTCAGCTGGTTGACGAACAGGGAAGAGATCGTATTGAGGAAACGCTCCCCGTTCTGCGAATCGTTGATCTTCGTATAGGAAAAGGTGTATTTCTTGCGGAAACGGTCGATCTGCGTCCGGATCAACGGCGCCTCATTCAGGTTCTTCCCCTCTTCGCTCTCTTCGTCCACCCAGAGTTCGGGGAACAGCGCCTCGATCTGCGCCGGCATCAAACCGGAGAAGATGGCGTTGCGGGCATACTGCGTGACGGTCGGGAGGATGGTATAATAGAGGCTTTCGTCGAACGTGAAATAGTCCGCCAACAGCTCTTTCACCACCCGCCACTGGTCGAGGCGGTAGTTGTCTATCAGCACAAAAAAGACCTTTTCGCCATTGTCCAGCAGGGGGAATATCTTCTTGCGGAACAGGTCGGGGCTCATCAACGGGCGCTCTTCGGGATGCTGTATCCAATGGACGTAGTTTTTCTTCACAAACTTTCCGAACGCGTTGTTGGCCTCCCTCTTCTGCATTTGCAGCATGTCGGCCATCTGCGTTTGGCTGTTCTCCAGCTCCAGTTCCCAATAGACCAGCTTGCGGTAGACCTCGATCCAGTCGGCGGGCGTCAGGGAGTCGTCGATCTGCATGCCGATACGGGCAAACTCCTGCTGGTAATTGACCGTCGTCGTTTCCGTGATGAACGCGTTCTGATGGACATTCTTCTTGATCGAAAGCAACAGCTGGTTCGGGTTGACCGGCTTGATCAGGTAATCGGCGATCTTGTTCCCTATCGCCTGGTTCATGATATGCTCCTCCTCGCTTTTGGTCACCATCACGACAGGCACGGTAGGGTTGATCCCCTTGATGTAGGCCAGCGTTTCCAGCCCCGTCAACCCGGGCATATTCTCATCCAGGAAGATAATATCGAAATCCTCTTCCTTGCAGCAGTCGATGGCGTCTTGCCCGCTGATGACGGAGATCACTTCATAGCCTTTCTCCTGCAGGAAAAGGATATGAGGCTTCAATAGGTCAATCTCGTCATCCGCCCAAAGTATTCTGTCTTTCTTCATCTGTCTCTGTTTTCGTGTTGCAAAGCTAATTCTTTTTCATCGTATAATCGGTAACCCCCAACGCTTCGTAGGCCTGCAAGAGCGCTTCGTCGTTGTCGGAGATCATCAGCAAGACATCGTTCTCTTTCAACACCGTGTTCCCTTTCGGTATAAAATAGTGCCCTTCGCGCATGACCATAACGGCCAGCGTATGGTCGGGCAAGGTCAGTTCCATCAGCTTATTCCCATGTTCCAGCACGGCGGGCGTAATCTCGATCTCGCTCATGGCGCTCTTAATGCCCTCCGGCAGCTCGATCCCGAACACCTGCTTCTTCTCAGGCTCGTCCACCATGCCGAGCAGCTTGGCGGCGGAGGTCACCGTCGTACCCTGTATCAAGAGGGAAAGGATCGTGATAAAAAAGACCACGTTAAAGATCGTCCCCGCATGTTCCATCCCCGCAATCCACGGATAGGTGGCAAAGATAATCGGCACGGCGCCGCGCAGCCCGACCCACGAGATAAAGGCCTTTCCCCTGAAAGAGAAGTTTTTGAAAGGCAACAGGCAGAGGTATACGCTGATCGAACGGGCGAAGACAATCATGAACACGCCGACCGTCAGCGCGGTAACGGCTACCGAAAGCAGCTCGTGCGGGTTGACCAGCAACCCCAGCGTGAGGAACATCACGATTTGCCATAGCCAGGCAAAGCCGTCGAAAAAGGCGCCGATACTCTTCTTGTGTATAATCTTGGCGTTCCCCACCACCAGTCCGGTGATATAAACGGCCAGGTAGCCGTTCCCCTTGCATACCGTCGTCGCCGCAAACGTAAAGAAAGCCGCCGCGATCAGCAGGATAGGGTACATCGACTCGTTCGCGATATTGATCTTGTTGATCGTCAGGACGGTCAGCTTACCGAACAGATACCCTCCCGCGACGCCCAACAGCAGCTGGACGACGAGCGACAGGATCGCCTCGCCCACATTCATGCCGCCCATCTGGATATAGGTGATCAGCAACAGGGTAAGCATATAGGCCATCGGGTCGTTGCTGCCGCTTTCCAGCTCCAGCGCCGGACGGAGGTTCTCTTTCAGATGTACCCCTTTGCTGCGGAGAATGGAAAACACCGAAGCCGAATCGGTCGACGACATCACGGCGGCCATCAGCAGGGATTCGGGGAAAGAGAGCGCCTCATGCCCTGAGATCCAAAAGAAAAGATAATAGATAAACCCACCCGTAATCAGCGTCGTGATCAATACCCCCGCCGTAGCCAGTATCACCCCTTGCGCCATAATCGGCTTCACTTCGGCATACTTCGTATCCATCCCGCCCGAAAACAGGATAATACTGAGCGCCAGCATCCCGATAAACTGTGCGGTATCCGGATTGCTGAACTGGATCCCCAGCCCGTCGCTACCGAACAGCATACCGACTCCCAGGAAAACCAACAGCGCCGGGAGGCCGAACCGATACCCCGCCTTACCGGCAAAGATACTAAGAAACAGAATCACAGATATAATCAACAATACCCCTTCGGCATTTTGAAACACCTGATGTACAACAAGAAACATAAGCAGAACGTGTTATTCTCTAAATAATCAATCACCAAGCAAAGTTAAGAAAAATACTCGGAATAACAATACCTTGGGGATAAAGAGCTATATTTGGGGTGCATTTAGGAACGTGAAATAAATAACCTATAATGATTGCATTTAAAGCGAGGCATTCCTAACGGAATGCCATATTTTCAATTGGGTAAAAGAGGAAAATTCTATGCAAATAAACAACCTGCGCTGGAATGCAGACAACAATTACAAGAAGAAATACCGCGGAGGCAGCGTAGCCGGAGACGACATCAACCGCTTCTGAAACAAGATAGCGCCTGTCATTTGCGCGAGCTTCGCGAGCGGATGGTGTGTGTATGTGCGAGGATGTCCAAAAAGTCGATAAATCTGCGTCATCTGCGTGCTATCGACTTTTTGGACATCTACATGCATGCCGCCGTTAGTCCGCTGTGACGGTGTCGGGGTAGCCGATGCCGTCGAGGGTGGCCAGGAGTTTGCCGTCGAGGGTTATTTCGGCGGGTTGGGGCTTGAGGGTGTTCAGGGGGATGGCGAAAGCGGTTCCCGGGGTTGGGGGATTCAGGATAAGGCCGATGGGGTTCATGTCGTTATCTTTCATGAGGAATCCTGCGATGGGGAAATCTGTCCATGCGCCGTTTGCATCTTTCAGACGTACCACGCCGTTGGTCGCCGTTGGATACAGCGCTAAGATAAAGATAGCGGGATAGACTGCCGTTATCGTCATCTGTGCGGCACATCCCTCAACGACTGTGCTCTGGCCTATCAGTGTCTGGTCAGTCATCTCGAAGTTCGGCGTTTTGTTCGTTTCTTCTCCTACAACGATGTCGCCTATTTCCAGCTCATCATTTTCCCTTTTTTTACTTTTTTTGCTTTTCTTGCTTTTTGAACGCCGTGAGTAGACGGATTCAATCTTTTCGATATCTGAATTAATATCGTCGATGAGATCGTTATAGAACGTTCGAACGCTTGGATCTTTATCGCCCAACTCATTTGTGGTGTAGTTGGTATTAATAGCGTCCATCACTTTGTAGAAAGCTTGGTCTACTTTCCGGCGGATTTGGGGCATCTTAGCCTGATTCTTTCTGACATGTTGTTCTTTCGCACGTATGTCATATATTTTCTTAAATGCGATGTTGTTAGCTGACAAGATTTCGACTTTTTCCGTGAGGCCTAACGATTGGATGTAGGCATTACATGGAGGATTTTGTAAGTCTTGAATAAGATCTCTGATATCCGAAATGCTTTCGACGGATGGTTTTTTGCTTGCATTTTCATATTTATCTAAGATATTTTTGATTGTCTGGGCATGGTCTTCTATTTCAGGATCATCGCTTAAAAGTAATGATTCAACGGATAGATCCAAGATTTTGTATGACTTATACCTCTTCATGCTCATATCATTAACCTGTCTTGTCTCATTAAACTTGCGTGCTTTTTTAGATACGCGATCCTCCATATCCACCCATGTATAATAGACGCTACATAACGGCATCAATACAGATGAAGGCGTTATTACTTTTTTTAAATTCGCCGTGATCGACAAATGGAGTTCGCCATGCTCTCCATTTCTAAACTTACCCATGTAATTTACTTCAATTTGTCTCATAAAAACATTTTTAAACTGTATATTATTATTCTCCACAAAATTGAAAGAGGTCATTTTCTCGGGAAATTACTCTTTTCAAATTTGCGAAATGTTATTTTCTTTGGAAATTATTCTTTTCAAACTTGAAAAGTATCATCTTCTCGGGAAATTATACTTTTCAAACTTGAAAAAGCATCATTTTCTCTGGAAATTATACTTTTCAAACTTGAAAAAGCATATTTTCTCGAGAAGATGATACTTTTCAAATTTGGAAAAGATCATTTCTCCGGTCTGGAGATGTATAAAAAATTGTTTTAGATATTCCCTGTTAAAGGATTGTTTTGTATGCGGATATATATTTATCGTATGCTTTGGCATTTGTGTTAGTATTTAATTGCGGCATCAAAAGTAGTTGGAAGAATCCAGAGTCCAACTATTTTCAGCCGTCTTTTTTTTGTCAAATACATTAAAACTTTATTTGCAAATAAAACAGCCGTTAGTTATTAACAATCCACCATAAAAAATATTAAATAACATCATGAGGATGTTTTTAACACAAAGAGCACAAAGAATACACTTACAGTGCGACAATTTGAAATGCACCCACGAAACTCATAATGACGACGAATCACAATCGCCTGAAATATAACTGATAGTAACTTTTACGCCGGAGGCGTTTCCACTAAATAACCCCGTTCAAGCGGAGCGCAGAGCGGGGTATGGGAAATACCCACCATCCACGTAACCCCGAATGGGGTTGCCCCTCACTGGGAAACACCTTCGGTGTTATGTCCAGTGTAGTCTGTCCATACCCCGCTCTGCGCTCCGCTTGAACGAGGTTATTTAGAGGCAACGCCTCCGGCGTTTGGTCACACAAGACAAAATCGAATGCATTGATTATCAGGAGAAACACACCCGTCATTGCGAACGCAGTGAAGCAATCCAGGAGTGCGACACACAGACGCACCTCTGGATTGCTTCACTGCGTTCGCAATGACGGGTACTACTTGATTGTAATCGGCTGGAAATCACGCAATCGCCGTCATTTCCCTTTTTGATAAACGCAGTTTATTGGGTACTCGACATGACAATTTTGTAGGAGGTAGGGGGGCTTCGACAGGCTCAGCCACCGTAACAGGTTCAGCCGCCGGATTTTCCTTAAGATTCTTAAGCTTTTTAAGGCTCTTAAGATTCTTAAATCTGCCTTGCGCGGGGGATTATAGAGGCCGGTTCTGTCGTCCGGAATCGGAGATTCATCGGGATTTGGGTGCGAATAATCGGTTTCTGCTTGTATAGGTTTGGGTGAGGCTGTATCTTTGGGCAATCATTTAAAAACAGCATTATGGAAACAATTGAAAACAGGCGGCAAACGCCTTTTGAGCGGCATCATAAAAAGAACAGGATTTTCCTTGCATTACTGTGCATCTTCGTGGGCGGCATGTTTATTGCCCGTGACTTGGGGGCGATCCACCAAGACGATTTTAACATCGTGATCTCCTGGCAAATGCTGCTGGTCGCTATCGGGATATTCGCTTTCTTCAGGAGAAGCTTTATCGCAGGCATTATCCTGGCGGGCATAGGTATCTATTTCCTTATTCCCGGCCTGAACGGATGGGCCTATTCGTTCTGGCCGGCATACCTTATCCTGGTGGGTGTGTTGATGCTGATCAATCCCGGCCGCCGGCGCAGGAGGGAGAGGTGTATGCACCGGCATGGGGCGAAGAAGTTTGAAGAGGTAAAGGACGGCTTTGTCACTGTCGACGTCAAGTTCGGGAGCGCCCAGCAGATTGTCCTTGAACCCGTCTTTCGCGGAGCGGCTATTGATGTGACGTTCGGGTCGGTCGTTTTAGACCTGAGGCGCACGCTGCTGGAGGCCGGAGAGACCTATATCGACCTCGGCTGTTCGTTCGGCGGGGTGGAACTCTTTATCCCCGCCCATTGGAACCTGCTGATAGAGACGGATCATACCTTCGCCGGTTGTCAGGACAAACGCCTTTTCTCGCAGGATACGGATTCGGAGCATAAACTGATTATCCGGGGGAATATCTCGTTCGGCGGTATGGAAATAAAGAATTGACTATGCAGGTTCACCCGTTTTTTGTTTCTAAGAAGCGTATGATCACCACCTTACTGCTTGTCATCCTGGCAATGGCGGTATTGGGGGGACTGCTTTTTCTGTATGGCGGGATACCGCCGCTCGCCGCCCTGACGGATTCGGCGGCCTTTACCGGCATGCTGGCGGCGTGCGGGATACTGAACTGGTTCTTTTACGCCTACATACGGGTGTGGCAGGCGCAGGTCGTACTGGCGTTGCTGGTGCAGGTTATTGGCCTGGGCGCGTGCTATACGACGCTCTCCCTCGCGGGGCTGGAAGATGCCGGCGCTTTTGTGCGGCTGCTTCCCCTGAGGCTGACCGCCGGCCTATTGTCGTGGATCATCCTGATGCAGCGGTACCATATCCTGCAAATGGCTGATGCCAAGCCGGAGAAAGAGAGGGAGGAGGCGGGTGAGAGCGCCTCCGCACCGAATGGGTGGATCGACCGTATATCGGTAAAGGACAGCGGGCGCATCCATATTATCCAACTAAGCGAACTGCTTTATATTCAGGCAAACGGCGACTATGTGATGCTCTTCACCTCTTCGGGGCGGTACGTGAAAGAGGAGACGATGAAGTACTTCGATACGCACCTGCCGTCCGCCACTTTTGTGCGCGTCCACCGCTCGACGATCGTCAATATCGACCAGATTATGCGCGTCGAACTGTTCGGGAAAGAAAATTACCGGATACGCCTAAAGAACGGCACCTGCCTGAAAGCCAGCAGTCCGGGATACAAGCTGTTGAAGAGCAGGCTGAATCTCTGAAACGCTTTATTTGACATGTATCCTTAAATTTGTATTGCTACTTTGGCGTAAATTAATAACTTTGCAAGGCAAAAAATAATAGGTATGAAAGTTGTGAAAATTGTTTTGGGAGTATCGGCGCTCCTTGCGTTGATTTCATGCGGAAAGAAAGCCGCCGAAGCCGGCAGTGATGCCGGAGGGGGAGATTAC
>JAISRY010000193.1 GCA_031273385.1 Tannerellaceae bacterium
TCTGTCGCATTCGAAACAATCTCGCGTAAAAAAATTTCATGATCACTGTACAAAAACTTTTTAATAATCGGGAAGATGTTCTCGCTTGTAACACCAATGTTTCCTTGTTTTGCCATAACTATAATCTATCTCTATTTTTAGTAATTAAACATTTTTCTTTTCTACCTCTGTGGTGAGCAGCTGCTTTTCCGTATCGAAGCCGACAAGGATGACGTCGCCCTCGCTCACCGAAGCTTTGATGATCATCTCCGCCATTTCGTCTTCCAGGTATTTCTGGATGGCGCGTTTCAGCGGACGGGCGCCGAACTGTACGTCGTAGCCCTTACCGGCGATAAAGTCTTTCGCCTCTTCCGTCAGCGCCAACGCATACCCCAACTTCCGTACCCTGTCGTACAGCCCCTCCAGCTCGATATCAATGATTTTATGGATCGACTCCTTATCCAACTGGTCGAACATGACAATGTCGTCGATACGGTTCAGGAACTCGGGGGCAAACGCCTTGTTCAGCGCCTTTTGGATCACGCCGCGGGAGAAATCCCTGTCCGTTTCGTTCGCCGGCTGCGTATTGAACCCGATGCCCCGCCCAAAGTCTTTCAACTGCCGGGTGCCGATATTGGAGGTCAGGATCAGGATCGTATTCTTAAAGTCGATACGCCTGCCAAGGCTGTCAGTCAGCCTGCCTTCGTCCAACACCTGCAAGAGGATATTGAAGACGTCGGGATGCGCCTTTTCTATCTCGTCCAGCAAAACGACGGAATAGGGTTTGCGGCGTACCTTTTCGGTCAGCTGCCCCCCCTCTTCATACCCGACATACCCCGGAGGCGCCCCGATCAGGCGGGAGACGGCAAACTTCTCCAGGTATTCGCTCATATCTATCCGGATCAGCGAATCGGCGGAATCGAACAGGTATTCGGCCAGCTTCTTCGCCAGGTAGGTCTTCCCCACACCGGTCGGGCCAAGGAACATAAACGTGCCGATCGGCTTGTTCGGGTCTTTCAGCCCCACCCTGTTGCGCTGTATCGCCTTTACGATCTTCGATACGGCGTCGTCCTGGCCGATCACTTTGCTTTTCAGCGCTTCGCCCATCTCGAGGAGCTTCAGGTTTTCCGCTTTCGCGATACGCTGTACCGGTACGCCCGACATCATGGCGATCACTTCGGCCACCTTTTCCTCGTCGACCGTCTCGCGGTGTTCGTGCAACTCCTGTTCCCATTTCGTCTTCGCCGCCTCCAGCAAGAAGAGGTACTGGCGCTCCTTGTCGCGGAAACTGGCGGCCAGCTCGAAGTTCTGCGACTTGACGGCCGCCAGCTTTTCCGTCTTCGTATCTTCTATCTTCGCCTCCAGCTCTTCGATGTTCTTCGGGACGATGATATTGGAGATATGCACCCTCGACCCCGCCTCATCCAGGGCGTCGATCGCCTTATCCGGAAAATTACGGTCGCTGATATACCGTTCCGACAAATTGACGCAGGCTTTCAGGGCGTCGTCGGTATACATGACATTATGATGTTCCTCATAGCGCGGCTTTATATTCTGAAGAATCTGCAACGTCTCTTCGGCTGTGGTCGGATCGACGATCACTTTCTGGAAACGGCGTTCCAACGCGCCGTCTTTCTCGATATTCTTGCGGTACTCATCCAACGTCGTCGCGCCGATACACTGTATCTCGCCACGCGCCAGAGCCGGCTTCAGCATGTTCGCCGCATCCATCGACCCCGAAGCGGAGCCTGCCCCTACGATGGTATGGATTTCGTCGATAAACAGGATAATATTCGGATTCTTGGACAGCTCGTTCAAGATAGCTTTAATACGCTCTTCAAACTGCCCGCGGTACTTCGTGCCGGCCACGATGGAGGCCATATCTAAGCTGATCACCCGCTTGTCGAACAGGATACGCGACACTTTGCGCTGGACGATACGCAAGGCCAGCCCCTCTACGATGGCCGACTTGCCTACGCCCGGTTCGCCGATCAATACGGGGTTGTTCTTCTTGCGGCGACTCAATATCTGCGCCAACCGTTCGATCTCCTTTTCCCGCCCGACGATCATATCCAGCCGGTTCTCGGCTGCCGCACGTGTCATGTCCATGCCGAAATTATCCAACACCGGCGTATCGTTGGGCGACCGGGGCTGACTGATCCCCTGCCCCGCACGCGGCGACTCCCTGCGCGAAGAGAAACCGTCCTCTTCATCCTCGTCTTCGTCGTCCGTATACCCGCCGGTAATCCCGTCAAGCTCCTCACTCTCCGCCAACGTACACAATCCTGACATTTTTGCCAATACGTCATATACGGCGCGGTAGGTGATCCCCGCATGCCCCAAGGCCTTTGCCGCCACGTTGAATTCCTCTTTCAGGATAGCCAGCAACAGGTGTTCGGTGCCTGTCATGTCATCCTTAAACAGGCGCGCCTCCAGTATGCTCATGTGCAAGACCCTTTCGGTGGTCTTGCTGATCGCCAGTTTCTGATCCGGCGGCGTATCGCCCGCCTCGAACGTATTCCGTATATCTTGCTCTATCGTCTTCTTAATGACATGAATATCAACATTCAATTCGTATAGTATATCCATGGCTTTCCCCGCGCCGTCGCGCAGGATGCCTAACATCAGATGCTCCGGCCCGATATAGCTGTTCTGAAGCCTTGCCGCCTCCTCCTTACTATATTCCAGAACCTCTGTCAATCTTTCCGAATAATTGCCTCTCATAATGAATAAAATTTTGTACTAAACGTATGAGCAAATTTCGTGCCAACATTGAAGCTTCGTTCAAAATGGCGCATCTATCTCATGTTCCCGCCTCAGAAAATCCACTCCGTTAGAGGGGATCGGAGGCAATGGATCAGCGTTGTTCATCCCCGACGTATACTCGCGGACGGGTATGTCGTCGTCGATATTCATAAACTTTGCGAACTCGCTCTTAAAACGAAGCCGCACATCCCCCGTCGCACCGTTACGATGCTTGGCGATAATAATCTCGGCAATCCCGATCAGGGAATTGCCCCTTTCGTCTTCCGTTATCTTGTAATATTCCGGACGGTGGATGAAACAGACCATATCGGCATCCTGCTCGATGGCGCCCGATTCGCGCAGGTCGGCCAACTGGGGGCGCTTCCCCTCTATCCCCTGGCGGTTCTCCACCCCGCGGTTCAACTGCGAAAGGGCGATGATCGGGATATTCAGCTCTTTCGCCAGCCCTTTCAACGAACGGGAAATCATACTCACCTCCTGCTCGCGGCTGCCGAACGTCATCCCGCTGGCATTCATCAATTGCAGGTAGTCGATAATCAGGCATTTCACATCATGCTCGCGCACCAGGCGGCGGGCTTTCGTCCGCAGCTCAAAGACGGAAAGGCTCGGCGTATCGTCGACATAGATCGGCGCGTCGTACAGGTCTTTCAGGCGGTAGTCCAACTGTTTCCACTCATAATCTTCGAGCTGTCCGTTCTTGATCTTCTCCCCCACGATCTCGGCTACATTGACGATCAGACGGTTGACCAACTGCACATTGCTCATTTCGAGGGAGAACAGGGCGACCGGCGTATTGTAGTGTATCGCCATATTTTTGGCCATCGACAGGACAAACGCCGTCTTCCCCATGGCAGGACGGGCGGCAATAATGATCAAGTCGGAATTTTGCCACCCGGCGGTAATCTTGTCCAACCCATGGAAACCCGAACGGATACCGCTCAGCCCCTCCGTTTGCGTAGCCGCCTTATTCAACAGCGCCATAGCATCCCGGATAACGGGGTTGATCTGCGTAGCGTCTTTCTTCACGTTCCGCTGCGAAATCTCGAAAAGCTTCCCCTCGGCCTCCTGCATCAGGTCGTCCACGTCGATGGTCTCATCAAACGCTTTCCCCTGCACCATGGCGGTAAAGGTGATCAGCTCCCTGGCCAGGTATTTCTGTGCGATGATACGCGCATGGTATTCGATATGCGCGCTACTGGCCACTTTGCTGGTCAGCTGGGAGATATAGAACTGCCCTCCGGCCATTTCCAGCTCGCCCCGTTTTTTCAGCTGCTCGATCACGGTCAGCATATCCACCGGACGCTGGCTGATCGCCAGGTCGACGATGGCGGCATAGATCATCTCATGCGCTTTTTCGTAGAAACATTCCGGCTTCAACAGTTCGCTGATGATCGAATAGGCATCTTTCTCCAGCATCAGCGCACCGAGCACCGCCTCTTCCAGCTCCTTCGCCTGCGGCTGTAACCGTCCCGCCATCTCCTGCGGTATCACCGTCCTTTGCTTACTTTTCCCACTATTTCTTGCTTCTCCAGCCATTCTTACTTATTTCCTCATTTGATTTTAACCACGCAAAGGTAGTGCAAATTCAATTACGAATTACGAATTACGAATTACAAATTCAATTACGAATTACAAATTCAATTACGAATTACGAATTACGAACAAAAAAGAACGTCATGTCGACCGAGCGCAGCGAGTGGAGACACCTCCGATCGCAAGGTCTGTATGTCGCACCTCTGGATTGCTTCACTGCGTTCGCAATGACGGGTACTACTTAGTTGTAATCGTTTGAAAATCAAATAGTATCCGTCATTGCGAACGCAGTGAAGCAATCCAGGAGTGCAACATACAGACCTTGCGATCGGAGGTGTCTCCACTCGCTACGCTCGGTCGACATGACGTCCTGTTTGCGCTCGGTCGACATGACGTTCAGTCATCCACCAATCATTTCAATGTGTAATTCGGAGCATACCCACCCAAAAATTCGGCGAGAAATCGGGTCTTTTTAAGCGTAAAAAGCCTGTCATTCTGGCAGATATTCGCCTAAAAATGGGGGAAATAGATATGATTTTGGGCGAAAAGGGAAAGGGTTGCATCCGGATTTCGGACTATACCCGCCCACCTCGGTTTAAGAGGGGGGAAAAGGTTCGGATTTCGGACTATACCCGCCCACTTTTGTTCAACGAAATGGTTGATATAAAGCGGGATACAAGGAGCCATTCCCGTCGAAAATCCTCGTTTGATAATCCGGACTATACCCGCCCACTTTGAAGAGAATGGGAACGGGGAAGCGCCGGGGGG
>JAISRY010000043.1 GCA_031273385.1 Tannerellaceae bacterium
AAATAAATAGATATGGCAAATTTAGGTTACGGGTTTTATCCAACCCATCCGGGTGAAATCCTGAAAGAAGAAATTGAATATCGCGGTATTTCACAAAAGAAACTTGCCGCTGAAATGAAAATGTCATACACCGTTTTGAATGAAATATTGAATGCACGCCGTCCGCTTACCGCCAATACCGCGCTTCTGTTTGAAGCCGCCTTGGGCGTAGATGCTGATACGCTTATGCGCATACAAACAAAGTATAACATGCAAACCGCACGTAAAGACAAGTCTATTCTTGACCGCCTTGCCCAAATACGCAAGGTTTCCGCCGTTCTGTAAGCGCAAAAACAGCATATCCCCATTCGTCATATATATCAAGGAATAAACACGTGGAAATGACAAAAATAGCCTCCCGCATCGCGACAGTAGAGACGCAAAATTTTGCGTCTCTACACAGACAAACAGAGATATCAATTATTCACTATTCACTGTTCACTATTCACTATATAATAGCTGTTTCCTGCCTGGGCATTAAATACCAGTAGGTTTTCTTCCGGGGAAGAGGTGGGGACGCTTTTTCCGGCGGAGAATATGGTTACCGGCGTTTTGGTGCGAAGCCGGCAGGGGGCGTCTCTGTTTGCTTTGATGGTGGCTTTGGAGAGGATGCCGTTACGCCATGCCATGGCGACTTCAAAACCGCCTTTTGCACGCAGTCCCTCTACGGCTCCGTCGCTCCACTGGGCGGGGAGTGCAGGAAGCAGCGACAGTTCCCCGCTGTGGCTTTGTAGCAGCATCTCGGCCATGCCTGCCGTGACGCCCTGGATCGCCTGGTTGCCCTCGAACGAGGGGGTGATCTGGCTGTCTTCCGGTAGTGGGTGTATGCTGATGTCGGTGAGCATTTTATGCAGGATGGCGTAGGCTTTGGCAGGCTCTTCGAGGCGGGCGTGCAGGTTGATTTTCCATGCGCCCGACCATCCCATGTTGATGTCGCCCCGCCGCTGTAGTACAACCCTGACGGCGTCAGCCAGTTCCGGCGTTTTGCGGGGCGTGATATCGTCGTCGGGGTATGCGGCAAAAAGATGCGACAGGTGGCGATGCGTCACCTCATTCTCCTTGAAGTCGAAAATCCATTCCTGCAACTGTCCGAAACGGCCTGTCCGGTGGGGCGGCAACCTGTCGATCGCCTCTTCCGCCTGCTGTTTCAGCCCGTCATTGAGCTGCAATATGCGGGCTGCATCGGCAAAGTTGCGCAGCAGTTTGCGCACGATCTGGGTATCGCCCGACGAGCCGAAAGAGATCGCCGCGCGGTTGCCGTTGTCGTCTACAAACCGGTTTTCGGGCGAAGAGGCGGGGCAGGTCACGAGGTAGCCCGTTTCGGGGTTTTCGACGAGAAAGTCGAGGCAAAAGGCCACCGCGCCCTCCAGCAGCGGGTAGATGCGCCTGAGGTAGTCCGTATCGGGGTTGTAGAGGTAATGCTCGTACAGTTGCTGCATGAGCCAGAAGCCGGCGACGGGGTAGGTCGCCCACATCGGGTTGCCGTCGGTGGGCGCCGTGTTGAACCATACGTCCGTCCCGTGGTGGGCGCACCATCCCCGGCATCCGTACAGCTCCCGGGCGGTGCGCTGTCCGGCCTCTGCCAGGTTTTCGACAAAGCTTACGAGCGATTCGTTGACGACGGGCAGGTTGGCGCTTTCTACCGGCCAGAAACACTGTTGCAGGTTGATATTGAGCGTCCAACGTCCGCGCCAGCGCCCCTCGAGATTGTCGAGCCATATATTATGGTTGTTGAATGCGAGGGTATTTTCGCGCGAAGCGGCCAGCATGAGGTAACGCCCGTACTGGAAATAGCGCGCTTCGTAGGCGGGATCGGTGTCGCCGCGGCGGATGGCCTCCATGCTTTGGGTGGTTGTCCGGGTGGGGTCGGGCGCTGCGCCGAGGTTGATACGGCAGGCGGCAAACAGGGGGCAGTAGTCCGCGAGATGCCTTTCCAGCAGTTCGGGGTAGGGGAGCGCCGCGGCGTTGGAGAGGTAGCCGGCGCACTGTTTTTTCTCATCGGCGGAGACATCGTTCCAGTTGACCCAGTTGGTCGCACCGGCCAGAATCAGCGTCACCGCATCGGCATCTTTCACGGTGAGCCGGTCGCCGTCGGCAGACAGGACGCCGCCGTCGGGAATTACCCTGATCCGGGATTGCCACCTCATCTGGGGAGGCAACAGCGGCTCGCCCTCTTTCTCGGCAATCGTCGTTCCCTCCATGATGATTTCGTCCTTCTCGACACGGGTAACGGCGCTGGGTTGCAGGCTGGTAAACCAGTTCGAGAGGTTGATCATTCCCTTTTTGTCGGCCGTAAACCGCAAGACGATCACCTGGTCGGGATAGCTCGCGAATACGGTACGCGTATAGCACACGTCGTCAAGCAGGTAACTGATGTTGACCAGCGCGCTGTCCATGCTCAGGCTGCGGCGGTATTCTGCGGCGTTGGCCGGTTCGTGCCCGTCGATGCGGATATGGAGCCGCCCCATCGGTTGGTAATACTGTACGGCGGGGGGGATACTCGACAGTTTCCATGCTTCGCGGTCGGCTTCCACCCAGTTGTGGGCGAAAGCCTGTTCGCGTACCCTCTTCAGGATCTCCGGCCCCTCGGGATTGTTGGGGTTATAAGGGCCTCCCGTCCAGAGCGTTTCGTCGTTGAAAGCGATCACCTCCTGCCCTACCGAGCCGGGTATCATCGCCCCGAACCGCCCTGTGCCGATCGGCAATCCCTCCCAGTATTTGGTGGCGGGCGCATCGTACCACCAATTCATTTCGACCTGATCTACTGTGATTTCCTTTTCCCCGGAACATGAGCAAAGCGCCATGCAGGCGATTGCCGATACGAAAATAAGCGTTCTTTTTTCCATTCTTATGCTGATTATAATAATATAGTTATCTGTAAATGACCTCTTTGAAAGCGTAGCGGCGTACTTCGCCGCTTTTGAGTTGGAGCAGCAGGTGTCCGGTCGGTTCGATATCACGGATCCGCGCCGTGAAAGGGCCATCGGCGTCGCTGTATGGATGATACCCGTTTTTACGGTACAGCACTTGCCGGTAGGCCTCCCTGATCTCCTCCTCCTTTTCCTGCAACAGGCGGAGGTAATAGCCGTAAAAACGGGAAAGGAACGCGTCGAGAATCTCCTCCCGGTCATGCGTTTTACCGGTGATCTGAACCAGCGAAACGGCGTTGGGCGCATGGGGGGTAAACGCCGTCTGGTTCACGTTTATACCGATGCCGATGATGGAGCGGAAGAGGGTTGCGCCCATCAGGTCGTTCTCGACCAGCATACCGCATATCTTTTTGTCTTTCCAATAGATATCATTTGGCCATTTGACCGTTATCCCGTCTGTCCGCCGCTCTAACGCCTCCTTTACGCTTAATGCCGCTATCTGGGAAATAAGGAACTGACGGTTGGCGGGGATGCAGTCCGGATATAAAACGACGCTGAATAGCAGGTTCTTTCCGGGGCCTGCCTCCCAGGTGTTCCCTTGCTGCCCCCGTCCTGCGGTCTGAAAACCAGCCATTACGACGCTTCCCTCGGGTAGCTTTTCTTTGCGGAGATGCTCCCGTAGATAGCCATTGGTAGAGCCTATTTCGTCCAGCCGGATGATCCGCGGGGCGCTTTCTTTTTCTTGATAATTATCCATTTATTTATCCGGTATACATGTTAATTGAAACTTGCGCAACAAAAATAAATATTATTTATGAGTAAATAGGCGATGTTTCGTGTGAGTTTTGTCGATTTATTGGGGAAAAAGTTGTAAATTTGCGGCGTAATTACAATTAGAGAGATGAAAGAGTTCTATTTTTGATGCTTTTTTAGCAAACGAGGCATGAATAATAGAACAAAATGCTGGAAAATAGCCCTTTTTCTCTGTAATTGGATAGTTGATGACGAATATGATAACATTTTAATGTTTTTTGAAAACAACCCTTTTGGGGTAAAGGTCTATTTTTGTATGAAAATTGCAAATGTAATAATGAAACCCGTTTTAACAGTATAGTATGAAACAGTACAATTTAATTTTACTGTCCGGTCTTCTGCTTTTTCTTTCTCCTATGCTCCATGCGCAGGAGAAAATAAATCTGTTGACTAAAGGGCAAATGCATGTGGGGTCAGGTGCGACGTTGTATATTAGCGGAAATTTTCAAGCCGAAAGCGGCACAGAAATAGAGCATAATGGAAAGACGATTCTTGAGGGTGATTTTATCAATAATGCAACGACTGGGCAGATATTTAACACCAGAAACGGAACATTTGAATTTAAAGGGACGCAAGCGCAGGCAATAAAAGGATCGGTACTCCAATCACATTATTATACGCAATTTCCTAATACGGTTATTATCAATAATCAGGCAACGAATGCGGATGATGTCAAGGTCACGATCGACCCTCTTGTCGGGATAAGCGTT
>JAISRY010000112.1 GCA_031273385.1 Tannerellaceae bacterium
GAAAGCGTATGCCGGAATAAATCATTACAGCAGATGTTTATGCTTATTGGTTCTGCTGAAAAAGCCGGCAGCGGGGTCGATAAGATTTTGTCGGGATGGAGGGAAGCCAATTGGCAAAAACCTTATGTTGACGAAAAAACCAATCCTGATAAAGTCGTATTGCTTCTGACAATGGAAAGTCTTTTACCGCAAGATGTAAAAGAGGAATTAATCCAAGTCTTTGGGAAAGAAATAGAAAGCATTGGATATGAAAAACTGGCCGTATTATCTATTGCCTGTACAGAAGGAGAAGTTACAAACGACAGACTGAAATTCGTAGTGGATATGCATAGTGCAGATATCTCCAAACTGTTAAAAGAGCTTTGCGGGCTTGGATACCTCGTTTCTAAGGGAAATGGCAGAGGAACTAAATACTATTTGCTTGATGAAAGTATTGCAACCTCCCCCGAAAGTATTGCAACCTCCCCCGAAAGTATTGCAACCTACAGGGTAACGAAAAATTATTATAAAAAAGAAGTATTAGAAGCGAAGATCATAGAGATATGTGCTGATTTTACAGATTTAGAGGAAATAGCTCTAATTATCGGGCGTAATATTCGTTATCTAAATAATTATATTATCCCAGGTATGATAAAAACCGGTAAATTGGAACGTCTTTTTAGTGTAAAAAATCATCCAAATCAGAAATACAAAGCAAAATGAAATTAAAATTCAAACACTAGCGTTTTCAGGAAGAAGCAGCCAAAGTTGTTTGCGATGTTTTTGGTTTAATGAAATATTATGTTTACTTTTGCGCCATTGATGGCCTGGTAGCTTAGTGAATAGAGCGTCAGATTCCGGTTCTGAAGGTCGTGGGTTTGAGTCCCACCCAGGTCACTTATAGATGACAATCAATAGATAATAATATTATGGGATTATTCGATTTTCTAAAACCGACGGTGAAAGAGGTCAAAAAAAATCAGGAAACGCTAAGGCTTCAGACATCAGAGAAAGCTCAAACGCCGGAGACGCATCTAAAGGATGAAACGTATTCAGGGCTGGAAGTCGTTCAACCACAGAAAGCGCCTAAACACGTCAAAGAAGCTCCAAAACGTCAGCCGGAAAAGAATAGCCTGTCGGATTTCTTTCATGTGGATATCGATCATATCTTTAAACATGAACCAAGCCTGGCCGCAAAAAGCGCCGGTGCCAATGGCGAACCCGTCGAGATGTATACGCTGGACTTAAAAGAGAGGGAGTTGTCCACATTCTTTAAGGTGCAGGTCATACGGTTTGAAGATGAAACATACAATCTGGTATTCATCAGTGATATCAATGAAATAAAAGAGGATATGAAAGAATTCATCCATTATTGCACAACGCAATTCGGCCCCGATTTTATGAGGAAAGAGGATATTACGGATGAGGATTATCGTGATATGACACTCGGCGTGTTTTCGCGTATATGGCATGACCGTGTCTGTATAGGGAATACGCATTTCTCCGTATCCCTGACATTATATCATATCAATAAGAGGATCGACGCCGGGACTTGCTAAAATCCACCTCTCGCTATTCAATAATTACTGTTTATTTGCTCCGTTTCGGAAAGATAATACCCGATTTTCCGATCGGTATAGCCTGTTAGTTGTTGTAATTGTCAAGTATTAAGTTTTTTTAGTGGCAATATTCAGAACAAAACGGGTTGTTTTGTAGTTTTATAAACAAGAGATCTAAAGTAACTATTTTCTATTATTAATTATTTACATAATGAAAGCTGAAACATTGAATGACAGCCTTATCGAGGCAATGAAAGAGAAAATTCCCAGAGGAGTAAATCTCGTAAACGTATTAATGAACGTTCTGTTTATCGGAAAAGAAGCCGTTTATCGCAGGTTGAGGGGAGAAGTCCCTTTCACTTTTGAAGAGGCGTCCGTTATATCCAATTCGTTAGGCGTTTCCCTGGATCAGGTAACCGGTACATGTTCGAAAAAGAATGCGCTCTTCGGGTTGGATTTTATTAATTATGAAAATCCGATCGACACGTATTATCTGAACATCCAAAATTCTATTCAGATTTTTAATGCCATCAGGGGTAATGCGACCCTTGAATGGTATATTGCTTCAAATGTAATTCCACAGGTCTTTTATCTGGATCATGATAATCTGTCGAGATTCTTCCTCTTCAAATGGATGTATCAACACGAGAAAGTCAATCAGGTCAAGTATTTCTCCGAACTGCAAATGCCCGATCAGCTACAGGAGATACAAAAAATGTATGTAGAGATCAGCAAAAGGGTTCCGTCCGCCAACTTTATATGGGATAATATGGTATTTCACAACCTGATCAACGATGTCAGGTACTTTTCCGACGTTAATTTGCTTACCGATGAAGAAAAAGAGACGCTGAAGAAAGAAATCATAAACCTGATCGATAATCTGGAAGAACTGGCCCAGCAGGGCAAGCACCCGAACGGTAATAGGGTTATAATCTACATCTCGAATATCAACTTTGATGCTTCTTACAGTTATCTGGAAGCGGATAACTTCAAATGCAGCTCCTTTAATATTTACTCCATAAATTCCATTACCACAGTGGATATAGGCGTTTTTGAAGCACAGAAAAGTTGGATCCAATCACTGAAAAAATATTCTATGATGATTTCCGTCAGCGGGGAGATGCAACGGATACAATTTTTTGAAAGGCAGCGGCAGCTTGTCCATGAGCTATAGGAAAGAGCGCTTACGAAACCATAGCTAATAGTAGGTATAATACGCAGGAGATATACCTACAAATAGGAATTGCGGGGTAAAATCATTATACGGAACTTTGCACCCAAATTATGGTTGATGAAAGTGAATATGAAAAAGACAATTAAACGCGCAAAACTTTACATGGCGTATCTCTTCCTGTTTTCCATTTCCCTTGCGGCTCAAAAACCGGCAGCGGTGCAGGTTTTGGGGAAAGTAACGTCGGCGGAAAATGAACCGTTGGAGTTTGCCACCCTTATGATTAAAGAAACCGGGCAGGGAACGACGACGAACGAGAAAGGGGAGTATAGCCTGACGGCCGCTTCCGGAAAATACACGTTAGTCGTCCGGTCGTTGGGATACAAGACCATCGAGAAGCCCCTGACGCTGACAAGGACGCAGCGGTTAAACCTCGTCATGGAGACGGAAGCCAACGCGCTGGACGAGGTGTTTATCCTCGGTAAGTCGCCCACGCAGCAAGTCAACGAATCGGCGTTCAACGTGGTTGCCATCAATGCCAAAGCGTTCCACCATACCACGTTAGACCTTGCCCATGCACTGAACCGAATTTCAGGGGCAAGGCTCAGGGAGACGGGAGGCGTGGGCTCCAATACCGATTTCTCACTGAACGGGTTTAGCGGACGGCACGTGAAGTTCTTCCTGGACGGCGTACCGATGGAGGGGTTCGGATCGGCATTCCAGATCAATAACATACCGGTCAACCTGGCCGAAAGGATCGAAGTCTATAAAGGCGTTGTTCCGGTTGGTTTCGGAGCGGATGCGTTGGGGGGAGCGGTCAACATCGTCACCGGACAGAAGGCCAGGACGTTCGTAGACGCTTCCTATTCCTACGGCTCATTCAATACGCATAAGTCGTATGTCAACGCCGGCTATACCGCCAAAAACGGCTTTACCGTACAACTGAACGTTTTCCAGAACTATTCCGACAACAACTACTGGATATACACCCCCGTACTTGATCTCGAAAACCTGGTATTCAGTACCGACGAGAAGAAAGTACGCCGTTTCCACGACACGTATCACAACGAAACCCTGATTGCCAAGATCGGCGTCGTCGGGAAAAAGTTTGCCGACAGGCTCCTGTTCGGGATTACCCTGGGTAAGGACAGGGCGGATATCCAAAATTCCAATGTACAGAAAGTGGTCTTCGGCGAGAAATACCGGAATGGGCAAACGATTATGCCCAGCTTGCAATATGTGAAGAAAAACCTCTTTACGAAAGGGCTGGATCTGAATATAACGGGAAACTTCAACTTCGGGTACTCCCAAAACGTGGATACGGCTTCCCGCCAATACAACTGGTACGGCCAGTATGTCGAAAAAGACCGGAAAGGGGAGGCGAACTACTCCATCGCGAAATATTATAACCATAACGGATCGGCCACCGCCACCCTTTCCTACAGGCTGAATGAACGGCACAGCTTCTCTTACAACACCGTGACCACGACATTCGACAGGACAAGTAAAAACGAGGTAGCCATGGCCGGCAGCATCAACGCCACCGATACGTTCCCCAAGATAACGGTCAAAAACGTCATGGGGCTGTCCTACAAGTTCGATTACAGCGAACATCTGAACCTTTCCCTGTTCGCAAAGCAGTATGTGCAATATGTCAAAGGGCCGAAGAACGTATCGACGGTCACCAACGGCAGCAAGTACGAACTTTTCTCGAACACCTTTTCGACGACCGGCTACGGGGCGGCGACGACCTATCTGCTGAAAGCCCTGCAATTCAAACTTTCATACGAGAAGACCTACCGGCTTCCTACCGCCTATGAGTTGTTCGGGGACGAAGACCTCAGCCGGAGCAATGCCGTGTTGAAGCCCGAAAACAGCGACAATTTCAACCTGAACATCAGCTACAACAACCTCTTCGGAAAGCGGCACGCCGTCTATATCGACGGGGGCTTCATGTACCGCGATATAAAGGATTATATCCGGCGGGTAGTGGAAAATATGCACAACACGGCCTCATTCGAAAACAACGGGCACGTGCGCAACGTCGGCTATAACGGGGAGGTGCGCTACTCGTACGGGAGGCTGCTGACCGTAGGTGGCAACTTCACCTATCAGAACCTCAGGAACAAGGAAAAGTACCGCTCGCCCGGGTCGACGGTCATCAGCACCAGCTACAACTCGCGCATACCCAACGTACCCTATCTTTACGGAAACGGCGACCTCGCCCTCTCGTTCGACCGTATCGGAGGGAAAAACAATACGCTGAATATCGGCTACAATATATTGTACGTCTACCGCTTCCCTCTTCGCTGGGAAACGCACGGCTCATACGAAACAAAGGATATGATACCCGTCCAGCTTTCGCACGACGTCAGCCTGACGTATGTCATACAGGGTGGGAGGTATACCGTTTCGGCGGAGTGCCGTAACGTGACGGACGCAAGATTATATGATAATTTCAGCCTGCAAAAGCCGGGGAGAAGCTTCTCCGCTAAAATCAGGTACTTTTTTAGTAAATAACATAAACGTAAACAAGGTAAAAAATGAGAAAGAAGAACATTTTTCAGGTTATCCTGGCCGCAACTTTCCTGACGGCCATCTCTTCATGTGACGACAATAAAAGCGATTTGCCGTCCCCATCCGAACCAACGCAGCCATTCCAGTATGTGGTGGTAGCGACGAGTCAGAACGCCACGTATATTTTACAGACAGACACCATTACGTCCGGACAGCTTTCGATCAAAGGCAACGGTATAGAGACCGAACCGGCCACCGCATGGGTGTTCTATAACGGGAAATATGCCTACGACCTGGTCTATAAACAGGGCGACCCCGCGGAAGTGGCAGCCTACGAGCTTGATACGAACGGCAAACTGAAACGCAGGCTCAACACCTACCAGATGCCCTCGCGCTACACCACCTACGGCTATTTCGGCGATTACATCACGACGGCGCTTACCGTTACACGGAAAGACGGCACGCCCGGACTTTCTTTCAACCTGCTGGATGTCAATGAGCAGAAAATAACCGAAAAGGTGATTGCCGGCGGAAACTTTACCGGCAACGGCGAAACGGCCAACCTCTCCGGCATCCTCGAAGTGGGCGATAAATTCTTCACCGGTATTTGTACAACCCCAGCGGTGAACGCAGGAGGAACGGCAGGAAAAGTGACGGCCTATCCCGACAGCGTTTGGGTCGGTATTTTCGACAAGGATCTGAACTATACCATCCTGCGCGACGACCGCCTGAGCTATGCCACCGGCCGCTACCGTTCAAGCTACAACACCAACCTGGCCAAGGACAACAAAGACAACGTCTATGTCTTCTCCTCCGCCTACGACAGCCGTACGACGAAGCCCTCAGGCGCACTGCGTATCAAAAAGGGCGAAACCCGTTTCGACCCCGATTACTTCTTCGATATAGAAACGCTGGCAAAGGGACGCCACCTGTTCAAGGTATGGCATATCACGGGCGATTACTTCCTCCTCCAGATGTATAACAAGCCGAAGCAGACAAGCGAAGCGGTATGGAGCGTATTGGCAGTGGTGGACGTAGTGAAAAAGACCTACAGAGAGGTAACCGGCCTGCCCGCCATAGATAAAATCACCAGTATCGGTTCTACGCCCTACGCCGGAGACGGGATAATCGCCGTTCCCGTCGTTTCGAAAGACGAATATCCGCACATCTACATCATTGACCCTGCAACGGCTGTTGCTACCAAGGGAGTGGAAATCGTTGCAGACGGAGTCGCAGCCGTAGGCAAACTGACGTATGAGAAGAAATGAAAAGAACGATTCGTCGAATACATGCTTGGTTGTCCATCCCATCAGGGTTGATCATCACATTGATATGCTTTTCAGGAGCAGCGATTGTATTTGAAGAAGAGATCATGCAATGGTGTTTCCCTTCGCGCTACTATGTAGAAGTGGCGGAGGGAAGCCCTCTTCCGCTCGATAGGTTGATGGAGGCCGTAAACGAACAGTTGCCCGACACCCTGCAGGTGGCGTCTGTTTACCTGCCGGCAGACCCGGAGAAAAATTACCGGATGTCTTTCGCCGGACAAGGCAGGATGTGGTCTATGTTTGTCGATCCGTATAGCGGAAAGATCAAGGAGATATACCATGCGGAGGGGAACTTCTTCACGTTCATGAGGCGGCTGCACCGCTGGTTGCTGACCGGATTCCGGCCAGGAGGAGGCTTTCCGGTAGGGAAAATCGTCGTGGGGGTAGCCACCCTTTTACTTGTTTTTATACTCGCCGCCGGAATGATCCTGTGGATCATAAAATGGAGGAAAAGCGGCAGGAGGTATGGATGGCGCATCAAATGGCAATCGGGCTGGAAGCGGCTTCTGTACGATCTGCATATCGTCGGGGGAATGTATGTCTCCCTTGTGTTGCTGGTTCTGGCATTGACGGGATTGACCTGGTCGTTCGACTGGTACCGTACAGGCTTTTATAAGCTTTTCGGCGCGGAGCTGTCCGGCAAACCGGGTGGCCAGCATGGGGAGAGAGGCGGCAAGGGCGACAGGGAACAGGCGGATTTCGCCCTGTGGCAACAGGTAGCCGGTCAATTGGCGGCACAACATCCCGGCCACAAAGCCCTGCTCATACAGAATGGAAAGGCATCGGTCTACCCACAGGCAACGGGCAACGTCCGGGCGTCCGACAACTACACCTTTGATCCGCAAACGGGCGTTATTACCGGCGAAAATCGTTATGCCAACCTGGACAAAGCCGGCAAGCTACGCGGATGGATCTATTCCGTCCACACCGGAAGCTGGGGAGGATGGCTGACCCGGATCATCACCTGTATCGCCTCCCTCTGGGGCGCATCGTTACCGCTCACCGGCTATTATTTATGGTGGAGGAAATCACGATTTTCCTGACCGCCTGCAACATCGGTTCTACGGAAAGCGCGCTTCCGGTGGCTTCCCGTATCCATGCGTTGGGCGTTAGCCTGCCCAGCTTGAAGATGCGGTCGATCTCCCCGGCAAAGTCTTTGCCTTTCAGGTGATTCTCCAATTGAAATTCGATGATATGCCCGAACGCATAAGCGGGAAGATAGAGCGGATAGCCGATCATGTGCGAATACACCGCCAGCGCCGTTTCGTCTTTTACGCCGAATACGGGCGCAAAGTACCTGTTCCATATCTCTTTCGACAAGGCGATGACGGCGTCGCGAAGCTCTCCGGCCGTAGCGCCGGGATGGGCATACAGCCATTTCCATACGGCGATATCCAGCATCGAGACGCCGCTTATTTCGTACATTGTCCATATCCTGTCCAGTATATCCATCGCCTCTTCGTCCGGATGGTGGCCGGCAATCCCTAAAACGTCAAGGTCTCTTTTCTGGAAAATAAACGCCAGCGCTTCGGTAAACGCCGTATTCGGGACGCCGCTGAGCATATAGTAATCCACATCATACAACGAAACGGTCTGTTCCACATTGTGCCCGAACTCATGGATAGCAATATTATACCCTTTGTAATTCATCCCTTGCGCCGGTATGCGGGTACGAAGGCGGGACTTCTGTCCTTTCATAGCCGTTCCCCAGGCATGTCCCGCCCCCCGGGCGGGATCGACGGCAATCTTTTCCCCCAGGTAGGCCGCCCTTTGTTCGTCGAACCCCAGCTTCTCCAATATACGCGGAAGATCCTTTTCCAATGCTCCGGCATCGGGATAGAGGGCGCGCGTCTGTTCGTCCAATTTGGTTTCGTCCAGATAGCTGCGGGCTTTGAAGCCGTCGTACCAGATATCGTAGGCTTCCAGCTTCCGGCCAAGGCGTTTGGAGATGATCCGCCCTACCTCTTTCAGTTCGGGCGAGGAGAGGAACGTGTCGAACAACCGGCTGATCTCATCTACCGCCACCTCCATGTCTTCATTGAAATTACGGTCTATATACGTATTGCCGGCATAAGGGTCGATCTCCTGCATAATGTTGAAATTGTTCAGCATTTTCTGATAGCGAACCGTCGATTCCGGTGTGCCCTGTATCTCTTTGCCCGATTGGAACAGGGCATTTGTATGGGGATTCCACTCATAATCACTTGAATTAATGACTTCGACGGGTATTTCCTGTGAAATAATCCGCTTCATGACTTCGTATACCGTCCGTTGCTTCTCCAGCCCCTCCGCTCCTTTGTTGTAATTCGCCTTTATTTCGTCGCGCAGGTTCCAGTGCGAAAGAAGCACCATATCTTCGGGGAATATCCGTTTCCCTTTCCCGTTGCGCAAATGTCCCATATAAATATTGTAGGCGGCAATATACACATCGGCGTCGCTGCTTGTTTCCGACCACTTTTGGATAAGTTCGGGCGGGATACGGCGGGTGTACATATCGCCCATACGGGCATACGCCCAGGCCTTGCGGTCTGTCCCCAGGGCTTCTTTTTCCGCAAGCGTCAGGGAGGGGAAGTTCAGGGCGATAATGAAAGCGATCTTGTTTTTATAGAAATCGTCCTGCAGGTGCGACGATGGATTATATGCGCCGAAAAGTTGATCCACCGGATGCAGCTCCCCGTTGTCTATCGTGATATTCTCTTGTAGGCGGAGAAGCATCTGGTTATAATGCCCGTTGATCCCCTCCATATAATCGCTGATCTTCAGAAAGGCCACCTCCTTTTCCGCAGGGTCGGCCATATAATTTTCCATACAAAAGCGTTTGAATACCTCTTCGTCCCCATCCGTCTCCTGCCAAAGCCGGGCAACCTGGCGGACTCCCTTGTCGATGTTTGTCCTGTTCCCGCCGTCTTTCAGGGTCAGGCTGTCAATAGCGGCCTGCACAACGGACGGCCTGACGGACACATTTTCCACCGGACGGACAAATGCAGAAACACACACGATACCGATACATGTCATGATTGTCTTCATATCAGGAAATTTAGCAATAGTTATAATGTCTAATCTCTCCAGGCAAAGATATGAATTTTCTCGTACCTTTGCATCCGTAACTAAAAGTGCCCGAAATCATAAATTGAAAATATGTGTCAGGAAACAGGAAATAAAGGCGAGATTGTCATCTATCAAACCCCGGATGGTACAATAGAATTGGGAAGTTCAACTGTCAAGGAATACTTGACAGTTCAACGGGAAAGGCAACGCTCTGTCCGGCGGCAAGTCGCTTATTATAATCTTGATAATATACGCAATATCTTTGCTGAAAGCGAATTGCAGGAATCTGTGGTATGTGCAAATTTTGTACATACCACTCAACACGGCGCTATAAAAGGCAAAACACAAACCTAAAACAACTAAATATGAACCGCTATTTTATTTTTCTGGGGTATAATGGGAAGCAGTACTGCGGATGGCAGAGTCAGCCTAAGGGGGCGACCGTTCAGCAGACTATCGAGGAGGCTTTGGCTACGTTGTTGAG
>JAISRY010000118.1 GCA_031273385.1 Tannerellaceae bacterium
AAAAAAACAAGCTATATGAAAAGAAAGAACATCCTATTCACCGGCTTCTTTGTTTCCCTGCTCCTCGCCTCCTGTATCGACCTGACGGAAACAAACGAAAACCCCACCGAAATAACGCAGGTAGGCGGTTACCTGCACCTGTCGACCATCCTGTCGAGCACGGCGAACCTGTATCACGTGGAGAACTTTTCGAGCGCCGAGATCATCACCGCCATGCAATACATACAGATCCTGAACAAGGTCAACGAATGTAACTATATCTGGAACCAAAAGGACTGGACAGGCTATTACGACATCCTGAGAAACAACAAAGCGATGTACAACAGCGCAGAAGAGCAAGGGAATCATTTCTACAAAGGCGTCGCCCTGGTGATAAAATCTTTCCTGTTCGGGTATATCACCGACCTGTGGGGGGACTGCCCCTATACCGACGCCCTGAAAGGGGACGAGGGAATCTATTCGCCGCCGTTCGACACCCAGGAGACGGTCTTTAACGGGATCTTCGCCGACCTGGAACAGGCGAACGAGGAGTTGAGCGCACAGGCGGAGAACCTCTCTTCATCCGAGGGCGCCTACGACCTGGCCTACGGGGGAGATGGGGTGAAATGGAGGAAAATGGCCAATTCGCTCGCCTTGCGCTATTACATGCGCCTCAGTGCAAAACAGCCGGACAAGGCGAGGGCGGGCATTGAAAAGATCATGGGGAATCCCGCCCAGTATCCTGTGTTCGGGAGTAACGACGACATCTGCCAGATCGCCTACCCGGGGCAAAACTCATCGGATTCGTGGATCGGCGGGCCGCTGAGGTGGACGGACAACGGCAACTCGTTCCGGAACAGGAAGCCCTGCCGGACATTTATCAATACGCTGAGCGCGTTGGACGACCCCCGCCTGCCGGTCTGGTTTACCCCCGTAGAGGTGCAGATCGTAGTCGAAGAACCGCCCTATACCTATCCGGAAGAGGACATTACGGTAGGGAACAAACGCTACGTTCACGACAATGCCGAAATCCTTGCCGGCGGCTCGATCGAATACGACGAGGGGCTGTATGTCGGGCTACCGCACAACGTGATCAACCGTTTCTACTACAACCTGACCAGCATGAACGAAGATGCCCGGAACGTATCGGTCTCCTACCTGACGCCGAGGTACAACCAGAATACGGACGAACTGGTAAAGGCTACGCTCATCTCATACGCCGAAGTCTGTTTCATCCTTGCCGAAGCCGCCCAGAGGGGATGGAGCGTAGGCGCATCCGCCGAAACGTATTACAACGACGGCGTGAAAGCCTCGCTGGAGCAATACCGCGTAGGAGAGGGTTTCGACCGGTATATCCGTCAGGACGGGGCGAAATACGACGGCACCCTGGCGCGTATTATCGAACAGAAATGGATAGCCCAGTACCTCCTGCCCGAGTCATGGTTTGATTTCCGCCGGACAGGGTTGCCCGAACTGCCGGTCAATTACCCCGAGGCAGGCAAGTATCCGGCTATCCCCGTCCGCTTCATCTACCCGACGATAGAGACCCGTAACAATACGGCAAACTATACCGAAGCCATCGGGAGGCTGGAAAAGACGCCCTATTCCGACCTGGGGAACGACGACCATTACTCCAAACCCTGGATATTACAGGGAACGAACAAACCCTGGTAAAAACGGTACCGATGATGAAGCGATATCCCTACATCCTTATACTCGGCATCCTCCTTACGGCAGGATGCCGGCAGCAGCGGCAGCAGCCTCCGGCGGGTATGCCGGTGGCCGATACGCCCTACAAAGCGGCCTATGCCGTAAAGTATACGGTGAACCCGAAATGGGCTGACGCCCGCTTGCGCAAAGTCGTCGTCGATGGAAACAACAGCGTCTTCATCCTGACCGATAAAGGCGTCTTCCGCGACTTCCCCGGCGATATCATCTCCAAAGACCTCACCTACGCTTCGCTGGCGGACAAGACGGCCATCGACCTGTGCGTACAGGAAGAGACGGGCTATCTGTACTACCTGTATTCCGATCGTTTCCTGACGAACAGCCATGCGGGAAGTATCTGCGGGCATCTCACGCCGGACGTCTATACGGCGTTCGCCGTAAATGCCGGCGACGACGTATTGTTGGTGGGCGATGCCGGCGGCGCATTGTTCCGCAGGAGCGAAAAGCTGGCGGATATCCCTCTCCCCGGCGGGAAGCTTGTCCGGCTCTATGTCTATGGTAAAACATTCTGGTACCTGACTGCCGGAGCCCTCTATCGCCTGGAGGGGAGGGAATGGAAAACCGTCTATGAGGGGGAGGGGCTTACGGCGCTTGCCTTTTCGGGGGACGATATTGCCGTAGGGACATCCGACGGTTACTTTATGATCGATCATAGCGGCAGGATAACGGCGGAGAAAAACAACCGCCTGCCCGTGCCGGCCATTAACGGCCTATTGGCTGTCGATGGGCGGTATTGGTTCTCTTCCGATGACGGGGCGTATGTGAAGTGCGGCGACGGCTATCGCTATTATGCCTGGCAACGCTGGCTGAACCGGAAAGAGGTCGTCGATATGGCCGCCGGAAGGGATGGGGAGCTATACCTCCTTACGCCCACCGGCTTGAACAAGCTCGCTTTCCGCGACGAAACGCTCTCCGGCAAAGCCGCCTCTATACAGGATGATTTACGGAAATACCACCTGCGGTATGGCTTCTCTATGGAGTCCCGCCTGGTAGACCCCGCCGACCCGACCTCCATCCAATTGGTCGACAGCGACAACGACGGCCTATGGACATCTTTCTACCTCGGCAGCCAGGCATTCCGTTATGCCGTAACGGGCGATCCGGAGGCTAAACGCTATGTCTGGGAATCGTTCGAGCCGTTCGAACGCCTGATCGCCATCCATGGCATCAAAGGCTTTTCGGGGCGGACATTCGAGCGTACCGGCTATTACGTATCCGACCCCCGCGCATGGCGTCCCTCGCCCGACCCCGACTGGTACTGGAAAGGGACGACAAGTACGGATGAGTTTGTCGGATACCTCTTCGTCGCGGCGGTGATTGACCAATTCGTAGCCGAAACGCAAGAGGAAAAGAAGAGGGTAGCCGGTTATGTGGATGCCATTATGACGCATATCATCACCAACGACTATTACTTCATCGACTACGACGGACTACCGACGCTCTGGGGACGGTGGAACCCCGAATATGTCAACGCCTTTGCCCCCACCCAGTTCGACCGCCGCCTGAACAGCGCCTTGACGATCACCGGATTGCAACTGGCCTACGCGCTGACCGGCAAGGAGATCTACCTGACGGAAGCTTACCGGATGATGAAAGAACACGGCTATCTGGAGAACATGAAGATACCGATGAAGAATATACGTTATACGACCGGATTCCAGCACCAGGGTATTACGATGGGGGAAGACTGGAACCACTCCGACGACGAGATGGCGTTCCTCACCTATTGGGTGATGTATCACTATGCGTTCGATGAGGCATTGAAAAAGGAGTATGCCGCCATGATCGCCGACCACTGGGAAATAGAGCGGCCGGAACAGAACGCCTTATGGAATCTCCTGACCTACGGGACGGCAGGCGACATCGACCTCGAACCCACGATCCGGTACCTGCGTGAGTTTCCTGTCGACCGCCGGCGGTACACCGTCCGGAACTCACACCGGAAAGACCTTGCTTTCCTGCCGGAAGATGTGCATACCAATTTCAGGGCGCAAACCACGACGGAACTGATCCCTAAAGGCGAACGTCCCATGAACAGGCACAACGCAAACGAATTTGCCATCGACGGGGGGCGTGGCGGCGAGACCTGCCTGGCGGGCGACGAATACCTCCTCCCCTATTGGTTGGCGCGTTACCTGAAAGTGATAGAATAGAATAACATAAAATCGACATAAAATGAAAAAGCGTCTTTTATTCATTGCGGTTCTCTTCCTGACAGGCGTCACGATCTTCTCGCCTGCACAGCAGGCCATCGTGCCGGCCACCGCGCTTCAGCATTATATCCACAACGGCGATCTGACCCGTGGATGGGAGGTGCGCGACAGCTATACCATCGAGGATGTCAGCATCTATTCCATCCTGCTGATATCCCAGAAATGGCAGGGCATCCTCTGGAAACACGAACTGGTGGTATGCGTCCCCAGGGAGGTCGATAAGGATGGCGCACTGCTGTTCATTACCGGCAGCTCCGTCAGCGACGGTATGCCCAAGATAGCCAAAAGGGACGATGAAATGTCTTCCATCATGGCGGCGATAGCGGCAAAGAACAAAGCGGTGATCGCCATACTCCGCCAAGTCCCCAACCAGCCGTTATACGGCGGGTTGACCGAAGATGCGCTCATCTCCTACACGCTGAATGAGTTTAAGAAAGGGGGGGACTATTCCTGGCCGCTGCTCTTCCCGATGGTGAAAAGCGCACTGAAAGCGATGGATGCCGTGCAGGAGTTTGCCTCCGAATATGCCGGCAGGGAGATCGCCGGCTTTGTCGTCTCGGGAGCCTCCAAAAGGGGATGGACGACCTGGCTGACGGGCGCAAGCAAAGATCCCCGCGTATGGGCGATCGCACCGATGGTCATCGACATGCTCAATATGCCGGCGACGCTGGATTACCAGAAAGAGCTGTATGGCGAATACAGCGAAGAGATACAGGATTATGTCAAACTGGAAATCCCGCAAGCCGTCCACAGCGAGTTCGGCAACGCCATCGTTTCCATGATAGACCCCTATGCGTACCGGAAAGACCTCGCCATGCCCAAACTGATTTTTATGGGGACGAACGACCCTTACTGGACAGTGGATGCCGTCAAGCACTACCTCGACGGGATACCCGGACAGAACTACCTGCACTATGTCCCCAATGCCGGCCATGGGCTGGGCGACAAGATTCAGGCGATGACGGCGCTCAACTCTTTCCTCGCCCTGACGCTGGCCAAAGCGCCTTACCCCGCCTGCTCGTGGGAGCTGGCGGAAAAAGGAAAGAAGATCCTTTTGACGGTACACGCTTCGCCCGGGGAGCTGGTAAAAGCCTCTCTATGGACGGCGCAGTCGGACAGCCGGGATTTCCGCGAATCCAAATGGACGGCTGCGGATATCCCCTCGAGCGCCGGTAAGCCGGTGGTGGAAGCCGCGCTCAGCTATCCGGCAAAGGGCTACCGGGCGTTTTACGTCCAGTTGGCCTACGAAGATATCAACGGGGATGAGTATGCCCTCTGCACCAGGGTCTACGTGGCGGATAAGAAACAGGTATTTGTTAAATAAGCAAGCGGATATGAACAGGTTAATTGTTTTGTTAATGGCAGCGATATGTTGTGTGACGGCAAGTGCGCAGACCCTTGCCGAGCGGTTGGGATATCAGAAAACCGACCGGATCCTCATCATCAACAATGATGATGCAGGCATGTGCCATGCAGCGAATATGGCGACCATAGAGGGGATGGAAAAGGGATTGATCAGTTCGGCGACGATCATGATGCCCTGTCCGTGGTCGAACGAGATGATCGCCTATGCGGTCGGCCATCCGGAGAAGAGTTTCGGCGTGCATCTTACGCTGACCGCCGAATGGAAAAAATACCGTTGGGCGACCGTCGCACCGCGCAACGAAGTACCGGGCTTGTACGACAACGAGGGCTATATGTGGCACAGTGTGGAAGAGGTCTATCAATCTTCCAGTCCCGAAGAGGCGTTGGCCGAGGGGCGCGCCCAGATAAAAAAGGCGCTGGACAGCGGTATCCGCATCACCCATCTCGATTCCCACATGGGAACCTACCAGTATTCGCCGGACTATATGGCGGTCTATATCCAATTGGCTAAAGAGTTTAACCTCCCTTTGCGGATGCCTTCGAGGGCGACGTTCGAAGCGATGGGGTTTCCCGCCTTGAGGGATGAATGTGAACGACAGGGGATTGTCTGCACCGACTATTTTATCCACGAAGAGCTGAAAGGATACACCGCCGCAAACGTAGAGCAGTTCTGGACGGATTACATAAAGAACCTCCGTCCGGGCGTGACCGAGATCTACATCCATGCCTCGAAAGAGAGCGACGAGATACGGGCAATCACCGCGTCGGCGGATAAGAGGATCAAAGAGCTGGCCTTTTTCACCTCCGAAGCGTTGAAGGCATTGATCGAGAGGGAGGGAATCAACGTAATCAGTTACCGCCCTTTAATGGAGTTACAGAGAAAAGAGGCCAAATAGGATGCAGAAGTCAGGATATACAGCTTCGATCACAGCGTGGGGACTGTTCGCATTAACGGTCGTTGGGCTGACGGCTTGCCATATCGTACGGGATCGCCATGCCGGTTATCACGTCGACATGACCATTCGTGCAGAACAGGAGAATCCCATAAAGGCAGGCTTTGCGGCGCTCGCCATCACCCCGCCGTTCTTCGAGCCGTGGCACGACGCCGACGGCAATGCCCGCTACGAGCCGAAAAAAGGCGACACCTACGAAGACACGAACCGGAACGGGAAGTTCGATACCTACTGGATGGCCGGCTTTGGGAACGGCGTCGCCGTCAATGGCGTACACGACGATATCTGGGCGCGTACCATGGTGGTCGACGACGGGAATACCCGCCTGGCAATGGTGGCGCTTGATGTGATCGGCCTGTTTCATCCTACGGTTATCGAGGTTAGGGAGATGCTGCCGCCGGAAACGGGCATTACCTACCTTACCCTTGTGGCGACGCATACCCATGAAGCGCCCGACTTCCTGGGGCTATGGGGAAAGTCGCCCTTAAAGAGCGGAGTCGACAGGGAGTGGAAAACGTATGTCAAGGAGCGCATCGTACAGTCGGTCGTCGAAGCGGTTCAGGCCATGCGTCCGGCCACGCTGAAATTCTCGCAAAACCTGACGGACGGCATGGCGACCCTCGCCGATACGCGCGAGCCTCATGTCTACGACCACGGCTTGCGGATCATACAAGCCGTAGACAACGAAAACGACAGCACGCTGGGAACGCTCGTCCAATGGGCGAACCATCCCGAAACGCTCTGGAGCCGCAACCTCCTGATCACCTCCGATTTCCCCCACTATATCCGCCAGGCGGTAGAGAAAGGCGTCTACGACGGGGATACGCCGGTGGAGGAGGGCGTGGGAGGGATCGCCCTGTATGTGAACGGCGCCGTCGGCGGTTTGATGACGACGCACGCAAGTACGGGCGTCAAAGACCCGTTCCGCGATACCACCTACGTCGCGCCCTCCTTTGATAAGGCGCGGGCGCAGGGGGATACGCTGGGGCTACTGATCCTTAGGACAATGAAAAACAATCCCGTAGAGGTGAAACAGGCGGGGATCAGCCTCCGGGCTAAAACGTTCTCCCTGCCGATCCGTAATTCGCTCTTCCGCCTGGCCGCAGCGATCGGATTGATGGATGCGGATATGACAGGATGGATGAAAAAGCGCACCGAAGCGGCGGCATGGAGCATCGGGCCGGCCGCTTTCCTGAGCATACCCGGCGAGATATACCCCGAGATCGTCAACGGCGGGATCGCCGCCCTGCCGGGGAGGGACTTCAACGTGGAGCCGCAGGAAGTCCCGCCGCTGAGGGAGCTGATGACGAAAGAGTTCCGCTTTGTCATCGGACTGGCAAACGACGAAATAGGCTATATTATTCCCCAAAGCCAGTGGGACAAAAAGAAACCGTTTGTCTACCGTGATAAAGCCTATTACGGGGAGAGCAACAGCCTGGGCCCCCGCACGGCGCCCCTGCTGTACGGCGAGTTGAAACGGCTGCTCTCGGAATTGCCCGAGGCCGCCGCCGACTCCGGGCAGGCCGTTGTCGGGGAGGTCGCTTTAAGTGATTCGTGGTTTATCCGTTCGTCCAAAGAGGCCGCCTCTACCGGCGAAACGCTATCCGTAGAGGGTGGCTTCACCGGCAGCCGCTGGGTCAGGGCATCCGTCCCCTCTACCGTACTGGGGGCGCTGACCGGGCAGGGCATCTACGAAGAGGCTTTCTTTGGCATGAACCTGGAATCCATTCCCGCCGAACGCTTTACGTCGCCCTGGTGGTACTGCCGTTCCTTTGATCTCCCCCGCTTCGATGGCCGGAAAGAGCAGGCGTTGCTCCACCTCGACGGCATCAACTACCGGGCAAACATCTGGCTGAACGGCCATAAGATCCTGTCGGCGGACACGGCTTTCGGGGCTTTCCGGCAGTTCTGTTGCGATATCACCCCTTTTGCGCGGCAGGAGGAGAACAGGATCGCCGTCGAGGTGATCCCTCCCGGGAAAGGGGATTTCTATATGGGATTTGTGGATTGGGCGCCCGTCCCGCCGGATCACAACATGGGTATTTACAGGCCGGTACGCATCCGGCGAAGCGGCAAAGCCTCCAT
>JAISRY010000127.1 GCA_031273385.1 Tannerellaceae bacterium
GACGACGACCCGATCGGCGTACTGGATGTGACGATCTCTTCCAACCTTATCCTGGACGAAATACTTGGCATTAAGGACCTGCGCTCGGATAAACGCATCGACTTTGTCGGCGGCATCCGTGGGCTGGGGGAATTGAAGCGCCGGGTAGACAGCGGGGAGATGCAGGTTGCCCTTGCCTTGTACCCGGTATCCATGAAGCAGCTGATCGATATTGCCGACACCGGGAACATCATGCCGCCCAAGACGACCTGGTTCGAGCCGAAGCTAAGGTCGGGGCTGGTCATACACAAGCTGGATTGACTTACGGGAGAATCCGGTTGATGTACTTGCCTTTCTTTGTCGCCGACTGCCCTTTGATCGTGTATCCGACGCTCCAGTAGAGGTATTGCGCTTTGCTGAAATGGCTGGCGCGGATACCGAACGTAGCGAATATCCGGTCTTTGAGGTAGACGCGTGCGCCGATGATCTGGTATAGACGGTAGTCGTAGGTATTCCCATGCAGGAGGTTGTAGCCGAGGTTGGCGAAGAAAGAGACGCGCTGGAACGTCAGTTCGCCTTTGACGGACAGCCCGGCGGAGAACCTCCTGTATACGCTTCCCAATTTGACGCGGTCGTAGAACTTGCCGTCTACCGGATGCTGCTCGCGCCAGGCGCGCACACCGGAGCTTTCGTCATAGACCAGTTCGATGCTCGGCCCCCATCTGTATTTATAGCTGTTGACAAACAACGTGGCATAGCTCAATCCAAATACTTTAAAGTTCCGGTCGATCATGCGCGAGGGCAATTGGGTACCGGCGGTATCGACGCGTACCTGACGGGTCGAGCTGGTAAACATAATATCATAGTCGATCCGTTTCTCCAGAGGGGGAGGCGACAGCGACCTGCCCGGCGCCGGCGACATCGGCAGCGGGTCGATATTGTATGCCAGTTCGACGAAAGGGGCAAAGAGGTTAATCCCTTTGTTGGGCAGGCGTTGGGCGCCGTTGGAGAAGTGAGTCAGCCCCACCCCGGCATGCAGGTACCAGCTGTCCGAAAGCCTTTTCCTCAGATACACGTTTGCGCCGACGTGGGCGTTGACCGATGAGCCGAGGGCGATATTGTCCGGGTTATCGAACACGTCGTAGGGTTTCCAGTTAAAGGACATACCGAGATTCAGTTCGTACTCAAGGGAGAGCTCCCGGGAAAAGGTTTTGATGTTACCGCCCTGGAAAGCGAAGGCCGAGATGGGATTTCCAAGCGCTTTCTTGTTGTAGAAACGGGCGGCATAGAGTCCTATCCCGTAGTAGGGCATCCCGTAGGCATGGTCTTCCCAGCGGTTGCCGCTGGAGCGTACGCCGGCCTTTATCGCCACCGAGCCGTATGCCGGAAAGGCCTTTCCGCTTTTGATATAGTCATTTGTCGGTATCACGACTCCCCCCATGGCGTTGACCGCCATGAAGCGGGGAGTTTTCTTTTTTATCCCCGTGCTGTCTTTGCCGGCTATGTCGTTTGCGCTCAGGGCGGCGGCGAACAGCAAGGCGGCAAGCGGGAGGAGGTATCTTCTTTGTGCCATGTTTTCAGCTGCGTTATCCGGGGGATGCCTTAGTAGAGGTTATAGTTTGTCCGTAAGACTTTAAACTCCGTCCGGCGGTTGATCTGGTCGGCTGCCTCCTGCTGATCGGGCGTGAGCGTCAGGATGAACGCTTCGGTGAGGGTATCGCCCTCATGGAGGAATCCGCTCTCTTTTTCTATCTTTTTATTGATCACTTTCGGAACGCTTTCGCCATAGCCTTTCGCCTCCATACGATCCTCAGCGATCCCTCCTGCAATGAGGTAGTCGACGACCGACTGGGCGCGGCGCTGGGCTAAGCGTTCGTTGTACTCGTCGGTACCTTTCCTGTCGGTATGCGCCCCTAACTCTATCGTGATATTGGGATTGTCGTTCATCATTTTGATCAGTTCATCCAACGCCTCTTTCGACTCGGGGCGGAGGGTCGCCTTATCGAAATCGTAGAAGATATGCTCAATCACCACCGGTTTGTATATGGGGGAGAGGAAGAAATCGACAACGTATGTCTCGTTTTTCTCCTCCGGGGCGGTCTTCAGTTCATAGTTCTGATTCAGGTAGCCTCGTGCGCTGGCCATCATGACGTACCGGATATCCCTTTCGAGTTCCACCTTGTAGGTGCCGTCTTTCTTTGTCGCTACTTTTTCGTTCAGTCCATCCCTGCCTACGATGCGGATGGTGGCCTCTTCGATCGGGTACTCGTCGGCGTCGGAGACGATCCCCTCTATGGAGACCGTAACGACGGGCAGTTCAAAGGAGTAGATATGGTCGCCGCCCCGCGCATCATTCCGGTTGGAACTGAAGAAACCGCTTTCGCGCCGTCCGGCAAAGGTAATCCCAAAGTCGTCGGCCATCGAATTAATGGGGGCTTTCATATTCTCTACCGACCACTGGCCGGTACTGTCCATCGTCGCCTTAAAGAGATCCAGCCCGCCCATCCCCGGATGCCCGTCGGACGCGAAATAGAGGGTCGCCGAGTCGCGGGCGTAGGGGAAAACTTCATCCCCCGGGGTGTTGATCTGCGTCCCCAGGTTCTCCATCGGCCCGAAAGCGTTTCCGGTAATACGCGCCCGGAAGATATCTTTCCCTCCATAACCACCGATGGCGTCCGACACGAAATAGAGGTATTTCCCCTCCGGCGAGACCGACGGATGCCCCAGCATGGTCACCGAATCTTTCACAATACCTACGCGCGACCCTTTCGCCCATGCCGCGCTGCTGCGTGCCGAGACATAGATCTCGGATGTACGGGAGCCTTCGGGATCCTGTGCACAGTAGGTATAATACATCGTATTCCCGTCCGCCGTAAATGAGGGGGTACCCTCGTCCGCTTCGGTATTTACGGGATCTTCTATTTCGACGGGCGCCTGCCAGACGCCGCTTTCGTTCTGCTTGGCCAGGAAGAAATTGTTGTTGTACAAACCGGTGATGGCGCTGACCTTCGCTTCGCGGTCTTTTGTCCGTGAAGAGGTAAAATAGAGCTGGTCATACTTTTCCCCGTACAGCATAGGGCAGAACTCGGCATATTTTGAATTGAACTTTTCCATCCGCCTGACGGTGTAGCGGGTGGGGTTCTGCCTCCAGAGGGGCGCCTGTTCGCATCCCTTGATCCCGTTCAGGGCTTGCGCACTTTCCGGATTCACTGCCAGGAAATCGCGGTAATACTTGATGGCTTCGGCGTACTTCCCGCTTTTGTGGTACACCTGAGCCAGGCGGAGGTTGAGGAGACTGTCGGGATAATGATAGCGCAAGGCGTTCATGTAGGCGCTACTCGCTTTGGCGGTATTGTTGATTAAGCGGTTGCAGTCGCCCATCCGGTAGGCGATATAGGCTCGGAGGTCTCGTTTTTTTGCCGGCGTTTTGGTGTATACTTTCCGGTAGATAGCTGCCGCTTCGTAGTATTCGCCTATCCGTTGCTTCTCTTCCGCATCGCTGAGCTTTGCCGATTTGCAGGAAAACAGCAGAAGAGATAGAAATAAGAAAAGATATCCGGTACGATACGTCGTTTTCATTGAACAGTGTACATTGTGCAATATATAACGAAATCCCTCCCCTCTTATTGTATCGCCC
>JAISRY010000243.1 GCA_031273385.1 Tannerellaceae bacterium
TATCAATACTGAAAGGCGCCTCCTCCCAGAAATTCGCGCAAGAGGGAGGTGCCGGGTAGTTCCTGGTCGGAGATGTTGGTGAAGTAGCGTAGGAAGCGGATCAGGCGGTAGGCTTCTGCGTTTTCCTGATCCGATTCGCGTACTTCGGCAAGGATCGGCTCGGCATACCGCCGGAGGGCGGCCAGTTCGTATAGCATGGCGCTGTTGAACATGGCGTCGGCTGTCTCCTGGTAAGGGAATATCCATTTGTCTTCGCCACGGCGCACGCTCGGCCAACGCGATATGGTCTCTTTCGCCGAATAACCACGGAAACGGTAATCACGGATGATACGGCGCAACAGCCGGTTGTCGGTCGTCGGTATCCAATTGTGGTTGTCCAACGAGATAGAGGTCAGGGCGGAAACGTATACGCGGTATTTGTGCCGTTCGTCGACCATGGCGGTCAGTTCGGGGTTCATGGCGTGAATGCCCTCCATGATGAGGATGGAGTTTGTTTCGAGTTTGAGTTTCTTTCCGCTGTATACGCGTGTGCCGGTGGTGAAACTGTAGGTCGGCAGGTCTATCTCTTTGCCGGAGAGGAGGGCTTGCAGGTCGTCGTTGAACAGGGGCAAGTCCAGGGCGTAGAGGGATTCGAAGTCGTACTCCCCGTTTTCGTCCAGCGGCGTATCTGTCCGGTTGAGGAAATAGTCGTCCAGCGATATCCCCACGGGGTGGAGCAGGCAGGTGATCAGTTGTATTTCCAGGCGTTTGCAGAACGTCGTCTTTCCCGAAGAGGAGGGGCCTGATATCAGGACGATGCGCACGCCCTCCCGGTAGCGCCGGGCGATCTCTTCGGCGATCTGCGATACTTTCTTCTCCTGCATGGCTTCCGATACCATAATGATTTGGGAGGTATTCCCCTCTGCGATCGCCCTGTTCAGGTCACCGACATGTTTGAGGTGTAGCGTCCGCTGCAAGGTGTAATGTTCCTTGTAGGCTTCAAACATCTTATCCTGGCAGATGACGGGCTCCAGCTCCATGGGGCGTTCCTTTTGGGGGACGCGGAGCAGCACGCCGTCGAAATAGGGGATGATATCGAACAGGTGGATATAACCCGACGAGGGCGTCAGGCATCCGTAGAAGAAATTGATGTATCCGTCCAGCTCGAAATAGGAGGTATAGGGCATACCGGCGGTCTCTATCAGGCGGGCTTTATCTTCCATGCCGCGTTCGCGGAAGAGGATCACGGCCTCCGGCGTGCGGATACTCTTATGGTGAAAGGGCAGGTCGGCATGGATAATCTCCCCCATCCGCCTTTTTATTTTGCCGATGGCCTCTTCCCCGATCCGTTCCCCGTTGTGGATGACGCAATAGTAGCCCTTTGCGATGGGATGCTCCATGTCCAGCGTGGCGCAGGGGAGTATGTCGTTGACCGCTTTGGAGAAGATATGGCACAGGGAACGGACGTATGTCCGCATGCCCGAATGTCGGGTGTAATCCATAAATTCGACGTCTTTGGGCTGCCAGCAACGGTAGGTCAACCCCTCTACCCTGTTGTTGACCAGGGCATTTAGCGGGCGGTAATCGAGTGGCGAACCGACGAGGGCGTAGATGTCCAAAAGAGACGAACCGATAGGGACGTTTTGGTATGTTTGGTTGTTTTTGCAATAAATTGTAATTGTGTCTGACATGTTATTCCAGTTTTTATTTGTAGTTTTGCGGAGGTAAAAATAGGAATATTAATCGAATATAAAAGTTTTTAATGGACTATTCTTTTTTTGACTTTCTAACGCTTGTCGGTGCGTTAGGGGTATTCCTTTATGGAATGAAGATCATGAGCGAAGGGTTACAGAAAGTTGCGGGGGATAAACTACGCGGCATACTCTCCGTCATGACGACCAACCGCTTTACCGGCGTATTAACGGGAATCCTCATCACCGCGCTTATTCAATCATCCAGTGCGACGACGGTTATGGTCGTCAGCTTCGTCAATGCCGGGTTGCTGAACCTGACCCAATCCATCGGCGTTATTATGGGCGCCAATGTGGGGACGACGGTGACGGCCTGGATTATTTCGCTCTTCGGATTCAGGGTGGATATCAGTTTGTTTGCGCTGCCTTTGATCGGCCTTTGCATTCCCCTGATCTTCTCCGGAAACAGCAAGCGGAAGTCATGGGGCGAGTTTATCATGGGTTTCGCCCTCCTGTTTATCGGGCTGGCCTACCTGAAAGAATCCGTCCCCGACCTGCAAAACAATCCGCAAATCCTCTCTTTCCTACAGAATTATACGACGCTCGGCTATCGTTCCCTCTTTATCTTCCTTATGCTCGGGACGGCGCTTACCATTATCGTCCAGTCGTCCAGTGCGACGGTGGCGATTACGTTGATTATGTGTACGAAAGGGTGGATTCCCTTCGAAATGGCGACGGCGATGATCCTGGGCGAGAATATCGGGACGACCGTTACGGCTAACCTGGCAGCCCTTTCAGCCAATATATCGGCGAAGCGGGCGGCGCTTGCCCATTTGATGTTCAACCTCTTTGGAGTCTGTTGGGTGATGCTGCTGTTTTATCCCTTTACCCACTTGATCTCCTGGATCGTGACAAACTATGGGCCGGGCGACCCGAATGAGATGATGCAATTCCTGTCGACGTTAAGCCCCGAAACGATTTCGCTTATCACGTCGGGCGAGAGGCTGACAGATCCGTTGTTGATCGACTTGCAAAAGCAGCTGTTGTCGTTGCAGGTTTCCGTTTCCTATAGCCTTTCGCTGTTCCATACCCTGTTTAATGTCGCCAACGTATGCTTTATGATCTGGCTGGTTCAGCTCTATGTGTATGTCTGTTCCGCGCTGATCAAGCCGAAGAACGTACAGGACGAGGAGGAGTTCCAGTTGACGTTTATCTCCGCCGGTATGCTTTCGACCTCCGAGCTGTCGTTGATGCAGGCCAAAAAGGAGATGGCGGTGTATGGCGAACGTACCTACCGGATGCTCGCCATGGTGAAAGAGCTGTACTACGAAAAGGATGAGGATAAGTTCCTGAAGACATTCAGCCGCGTGGAGAAGTACGAAAACATCAGCGACCGGATGGAGATCGAGATCGCCAACTACCTGACGCATGTGCTGGAGGGACGGTTGAGTTCGGAAAGTAAGGAAGAGATACGCGTGATGCTTCGCGCCACCACCGAGATAGAGAGTATCGCCGACTCCTGCTTCAACCTGGCGCGAACGATCAAACGGCGCAACGAGGGCCATTCCGTCTTTTCGGAAGAGCAGAATCACGGCTTTGACCAGATGATGTCATTGCTTGACGACGCGATTTCCTACATGAATAAGACGTTGCACAAACAGGAGGTGGTGCATGATGATATCAACCCCTCCTACAATTTTGAGAACGAGATCAACAACTACCGCAACCAGTTGAAGCTGCACAACATCGAAGATGTCAACCGCAAGAAATATCAGTATCAGGACGGCGTATACTATATGGATATGATCAGTGAGTGTGAGAAGATGGGCGACTACATCATCAATGTCATGCAGGCAATCGTTGAGAAGAAATTTTAAGTACCGTTTAATCATACAACTATGAACAATAGAAGATGTTTTCTCCCCCTGTCAGCCCTTTTGGGCGTTCTCCTTTTCTCCTGCACGCGGGATGCAAAAGACGAGCCTGTACCGGATGAAAAGGCAGAGCCTGTCATTGAGTGGATCGACAATACGATGCGCACCCATTATCTGTGGTTCGACGAGATACCGGAGCCGGCAAAGCTGGATTACACGCTGGAGCCGGACGCTTTCTTCAAGACGCTGCTCTCTTCTAAAGACGGGAAAGTAAAGAACGATACGCATTATTACTATTCTGCGATCACAAAGAAAAAAGAGGCGACAAAGGCGTATCAGGGAGGTAGCCTTTCCCTGGGGTTTGAGTACCAGTATTATTATATAGGGGATTTGGAGAAGTATGCGTTGCGCGTACTTTATATTATCCCTCATTCGCCCGCTTCCGAAGTGGATATCCGTAGAGGGGACTGGATATATGAGATAAACGGTAGTCCGGTCGGGGACGACCTGGTCGCCCAATTAAACTCCGGCGCCGAGATGCGGCTGGGTATCTCAGATAGTATATCTCCCGTAACGATCAGCCGGCAGCCTACACTGAGTGCGCGGACAATAGAGGACAGCCCTGTATTCCTCAGTAAGGTGCTTCATGCCGGAAACAAGAAAGTAGGGTATCTGGTCTATAACCATTTCACCGCCGGCCCGAAAGAGGACGGTACGGATGTGGCCTTTGATAATGAGTTGCGTACCGTTTTTGCGGAGTTTAAGGGGGAAGAGCCGGACGAGTTTGTCCTGGATTTGCGGTATAACGGCGGGGGTATTGTGACCAGTTCGCGCCTGTTGGCCACTATGCTGGCTCCCGAAAGCGCCCTCGATAAGGTGTTTTGTAAGCTGACCTATAACAGTAAAGGCGGCGATCCGTATACCTTTACATTGGCAAAAGAGAGTATGAACAATTCCGGCGTCCAGGGTGCAAACCTGAACCTCAAGCGGCTGTTCGTGATTACCGGCAACCGTACGGCCTCTGCTTCGGAGGCGGTCATCAATGGCCTAAAGCCCTATATGGAGGTGATTCTGGTCGGCGAACAGACCGAAGGGAAGAATGTCGGTTCGCTTGTATACGAAGACGACCGCTTTGAATGGGAGCTTCATCCCATTGTCTGTACCCTGTCGAATAGCCTTGGCTTTTCCGATTATGCCGACGGATTCTCTCCGGACTACGAATATACCGAAGTGTGGGAATCTACCTTTTCCAACTTGGGAGATGAAGAGGAATATCTTCTTCATAAGGTATTGCAATACATCGCGACGGGTACTTTCCCGAGGCGGGCATCTTTGCGTGCGGCTACCGGTGGCGGGGCGATCATCCCCTTAGGCGGTTCGCTTGACAGGAGAAGCGTCAATGGCGTGATTCTTCCCGCCTCATTTGGGCGGTGATCCTACGATCTTCTCATACCGCTCTTTGTTGTTCAGGATGTTGAGCGCCTCCCGGTAACTGGGGTTTTCGTCGTTTATGATTTGGTAATACGCCGATATGTCGTAAAGGTCGCGGGCAAGCAGGGCTTTTATCTGTAACCGGATCAGCGGGCGGGAACGGGTGTACTGCTCTTCGTCAAATACGATCTTTTCTTCCGCCGCCTTTGCCAACAGCTCCTGCAAAAGATCTTCGCCCGCCTCGAACGATTGTTTGTATTGGGCAAACCCCGGATAGGTGGACAACAGCTTGGTACGGCTATTATCCAGGTAGTTCATGACAAGGCGGTTCATCAATCCCGTAGCGATCAAGCGGCGGTGATAGGCCGTATAATAGGCCGTATCCAGCGGGATAAAGATATCGGGCATGATGCCTCCTCCGCCATACACCGTCCGCTTGGTACGCAGGGTATTGTACTTCAGGGAATCAGGGAAATGGATACTGTCGGCGCTCATGGACTCGCCACGGTTGTAACGGTCGATCAACTCATGGTTGTAGCTATCGGCGTCCCCGTTCTCGTATGGCTTTTGAATTCCCCGGCCTGTCGGCGTATGATAGCGCGAGACGGTCAGGCGTATCATCGAACCGTCGGGCAGGGGGATCGGCTTTTGCACCAGTCCCTTTCCAAAGGTACGGCGTCCGACGATGATGCCGCGATCCCAGTCCTGTACCGCTCCGGCTAATATTTCGCTGGCCGATGCCGACGCTTCATCCACGAGGATGACCAACCGCCCCTCTTCAAAGTTCCCTTTGGCGGTAGACTTTGCCTCTTCGCGCGGCTGCTTAAGCCCCTCGGTGTAGACGATCAGTTTGTCTTTGTTCAGGAACTCATCCGCCAGGTCGATGGCAATGTTCAGATACCCGCCGCCATTCCCCTGCAGGTCTAACACTAAGTGTTTCATCCCCTCTTTCTTCAGTTTGGCCAACGCCTCCCTGAACTCATCGGTCGAAGAGGCGGCAAAACGGTTCAGCTTGATATAGCCTGTTTGCCTGTCCGCCATGTAAGCGGCGTCAAGGCTGAAGACCGGTATCTTCCCCCGTATAATTTTAAATTCGATCAACTGCGAGTCGCTTCCCCGTTTGACCTTAATGCGTACCTCCGTCCCTTTCGGCCCGCGCAGGCGTTTCATAATATCCGTATTCTTCATCTCTACGCCGGCAATCAACGTGTCGTTGACCAGGATGATACGGTCGCCCGCCATCAGCCCGACTTTCTCCGACGGCCCGCCCGGAATCACCTGTATCACGTATAACGTATCGCTCAACATATAAAACTGTATGCCGATACCGTCGAAATTCCCCTGCAACGGTTCTGTCATATCTTTTGTCTCTTCGGGGTCAAGGTAGTTGGAATGAGGGTCGAGCTTGTCCAACATTCCGGTAATCGCATCCTCGACCAGCTTATCGGTATAGACCGAGTCGACATACAAATTGGATATGGCATAGAGCGCCATTGACAGCTTCCTCGCTTCCAGATTCATGTTTCCCATGTTCTGTTGCGCATCCGTCGGTAGAGAGAAACATCCTGCAAGTAACAGGCATAACGCGATTTTTTTCATGCTCTTGTTTTTATATTTTAATATAGCTCCGTTCCTTTGGGTACGAAGAGAGAGATATCTTTGCCGTATCGCAGCAGTTCGCGGACGATACTGGAACTGATATGGGTATGCTCCGGTTCGGTGAAAAGGATAAAGGTCTCAATCCCCGTCAGCTTGCGGTTGACGTCGGCAATACTCTTTTCATATTCGAAATCATTGACGGTACGGATGCCGCGCAGGATAAACCGGGCGCCCATCGTCTCGGCAAAATCCACCGTCAGCAGGTTGTAGGATTCCGTGCGTACCCTCGGTTCGTCGCGGTATAACGTCCGTATCGCCTCCATGCGTTTTTCCAGCGAGAAGTAGGACTGCTTCTGTTCATTCACCCCGATGGCTATGATGATCTCATCGACAAGGGTCAGCCCGCGGGTCACTAACGACTGGTGGCCGATCGTGAACGGGTCGAACGTGCCGGGGAAAAGGGCTCTCTTTTTCATATAATCTCTTCTTCTACTACCAGGTTGTCGATAATGAAGTTCTGCCGCTCCATCGTATTTTTCCCCATATAAAACTCCAGCATCTCTTTGACGAGGTCTTCTTTCTTCATGGTGACCAGGTC
>JAISRY010000072.1 GCA_031273385.1 Tannerellaceae bacterium
AACTTACTGGAAAACAGCGTCTTAGCGGTTCGCCATAAATTTGGTTACATGGAAAGTTGTTTTATTTGGGAATTAGGTGAAAATGAGGTTTATAATACTGCCTGTAAAACAATGCCTTAATGATTCGCCATAAATACGGATAGATAAAAGACGGCGTATTTGTCCAGTTTGGAACTGAACATATACAAATCGTAAAATAACTGATTTTTAGGGGGTGGCTGTGTAATAAAAGTAGATTATCGGTGTTTGTAAGGATTTTTTTTTACTTTTGTATGGCTTTAAAACTTATACATTAATATATATAATACTAGTTATGGACAGAAGGAATTTTTTGAAAGAGGGCGCTTTGACGGCGGCGCTATTTACGATCTTACCCCGTCAGGTATTGGGAGGGACAGGTTTTGTCGCTCCGAGTGATCAGATTAATCTGGGAATTATCGGGTGTGGCGCGCAGGGACGTTGGACGCTGGGGGGCGCTTTTGCAAGCAGGGCGAACCTGATTGCCGCTTCCGATTGTGAGTCCCGGCAGTTGCAGGCGATGCAGGAACTCGTCGATAAAGAGACGGCAAAGGCAAAAGGGCAGGCCTATAAAGGGTTTAAGCAGTATGCCGACTACCGGGAGCTGCTTGCCCGGACAGATATCGATGGCGTTATTATTGCCACCCCCGACCACTGGCACGCCGTACAGACCATCGAAGCCTGTCGCGCCGGAAAAGATGTCTATGTGGAAAAACCCATGTCACACAGCATTGAAGAGGGACGTGCGATGGCAAATGCCGTCGAGAAATACGGCAGGGTGTTGCAGGTCGGAAACATGCAACGCTCATGGCGCAATTTCAGACATGCCTGCGAACTGGTGCGTAATGGCTACATCGGCGAGATAAAGGAGATCAAAGTCACCGTCGGGCCTCCCCCTGTGCGGTACAACCTCCAGGCGCAACCGGTGCCCAAGACCCTCAACTGGGAAACGTGGATCGGCCCGGCGCCCATGAACCCCTACAACGAAGAGCTGGCTCCCCCCATGGAGCGAAATATGTTCCCCAACTGGCGCAATTATACGGAGTATGGCGGAGGGATGATCTGCGACTGGGGCGCACACATGTTCGACATTGCCCAGTGGGCGATGGGTATGGACGATTCAGGCCCTATCGAATTTATTCCCGCCGACAAGAAAGAGCTGAAAGTGTTGACTATGCGGTATGCCAACGGCACGATCATGACGCATGAGCCTTTCCGTAAAAGCGAGGGGAACGGGGTGCGTTTTATCGGTGACGACGGGGTGATCGACATCAGCCGTAGCTTCCTCGACACGATACCCGCCAAATTGAAAGACCAGGTCATCGGCGAAAACGAGATCAAGCTGTACAAGAGCGACGACCATTACAACGACTTCCTGAACGCCATGAAGACGCGCAAGCAGCCGCTCAGCACGGTGGAAATCGGGCATCGCACGGCGTCGTTGTGCCATATCGTGAACCTGTGTTACGAGTTCGGGCGCAAATTGACATGGAACCCCGAAAAGGAAGAGTTCTTCTTCGACAACGAAGCCAATAAGCGGCGCGGCAACCCGATGCGGAAGCCTTACAGCCTGGAAGTCTGACCGGCTAAAGGGGTATAATAATGAAAAAAGGAGTAGAAAACGCTTGGCTTTTCTGCTCCTTTTCAGTTGATTTGTGTGACATCGGAGGAAGGACTACTCATCATCACTACTGATTTTAATACTATCGCTAAAATCTTTACCCTGTCTTGCTGTGGATGCAGCAGGACGTTTCTCAATTAAAGGCAGCTTTTCAGGTTCAGGCTCGTCTAAAGGTGCATCTTTTTCATCCAACGCCATATTACATGTCCCTGAGAACTTCGCGCTTGGTTCGACGACCAGCGCCTGAGTCGTAATGACTCCCTTGATAACGGCTGTAGGTTTCAGCACTAACACTTCACTTGTCGTAATACTGCCGACCACAGCGCCCAGTATTTCCGCGTTTACGGAAATAATGTCTCCCTCTACCTGAGCCGTAGGCCCGATGACAATCTTACCACCACAGCTTATCGTACCTTCAATCCTGCCGTCAAGACGAAAATCACCGTCAGTGGTTACATCGCCTTTTACCGTAGTGCCATACGCCAACGCATTATGTAGTACTCCTACAGAACCGCCGTCACCATCATTATTAAATTTCATTCCCATATATATAAAATTATTAGATTAAAGTATATTCAGAGCAAATATAAGAATATTTTTAGATAACAAATTGTTTTCCTTTTTTTTCCTTATAAAATATCATAAATTATTATTTCATTGTGTAACGGTTACCTTTATTGAGCCGGCGTGTGATGCATATTCCGGCGCGTAGGCCGACTGGATGGTTGCCATACCGCTTTCATAGACGCCGGCATGGCTGACGCGGTAGCCGTATTCGACGACATAGACGCCTTTCGACAGGGAATCGAAGAAAAAATGGGTGGAGGCATCCTTGACCGCCACATAAAAGTGGCATCCCTGCCCCCTGACATACCCCGAAAGGACGCCGTCCGGCTCGAAGCAGGCGCCCCGCTGCTCTTTCAGCTGTACGAAATCCATGCTTCCGCCTGTCCGGATGGTGATACGGGAGACGACCCGGTCGCCGATTTTCAGCGGCGTCGCGGGCGTAACGGGCGTCCAGCTCTTTTTCCCGTTCTCGGCCTGTTCGACATACAGCTGCTTTTCTACATCCAGCTCGCCTCCGTGCCGGCCATCTATCTTGCCGATATCTTCCCTGTACTGTGCATATACCGCTCCCCAGGCGATGCCGTCGTCCCGCTTTTCCACGACGGCTTTCTTTGCGCGTGTATCGGGGAGGGCCTCCTTGATATAGCGGATGCCCGGTGCGGAGGAGACGGAGGGTGAAAGGGTGTTTATCGTCTTGTTTCCCAGGGTAACGCTTACATCCCCCCGGTTGTCCAGCAGGTTGCCGCCGCCCCATTGCAGCAGGGCGTAGACGGCGTTTGCGGTAGCGACGGGCGAATGCCATTGGCGGGTGTGCTTCTGTTTCAGCAGCCATAGTTTCATTTCGTCCACCGCTGCCTTATCACCGGCTACCGTCTCGAACGCTTCCATGACGCCGACATGCGCCGGTATCTTCAGCCCCTCCCAGGTGTAGGGGCTTTCGTTAAAGGCAAAGTGCAAGCCCTCTTCATCGGTCTGCACGGCATGTTCTTTCAGGGAGGCGATAAATGCGTCGGCCTCCCGGCTGCGTCCGGCTTTCGAGAGGATAATAGCGGCCTGCGCTTTTCCGGTCAGCGACAGGGAGGTGATGGATTCGCCTACCTGCCCGAGGAAGCCGGCGTAGGCCTCGGCATTGGCCGCCGGGACTTTCTCTCCCGATATAGCCACAAGGTAGAGGTATTGCAGCGCCGAGGCGGAAATGGCGGAGGGTTTGATGTTCTCTTTCTTCGCCTCCTGCTGCAAGCGGCGGTATTCTTTCAAGGTCTCGTCGTGCAGGAAGCGGAAAGCCGCCCGGCACAGGGCGTTGGCGTCGCTATCGAGCGGTTTTCCGCTCAGGTTCTGGAGGCGGACGAGGGCTTCCGTCACAAAACAGGTGATCGGTCGGCTGCCCTCCATGCCTTTGTACCAGCTCCATGCGCCGTTGTCAAGCTGTAATTCCTTCAGGCGGGCAAGTGCGGTGATCCGGCTGTTTTCCTGGTTGTTGAGATCGAACAGCAGGGCGATACGCTCCATCTGCTCCGTCTCTGTCAGGGCATCGGCCAGCCAGGGGGATTCTTCGAGCAGGATGTTCTTGACCTCCTGGTTTTTTTGCAGGCTGCTGACGAGCGCCTCCTTTGTTGCGCCCTGTTGTTTCCAGCTATCGAAGAGGATTTTAACGGAGGGCTGCGCCTGTAGGATATGGGCGGCCAGCGCGTTGGCATACCATGCCGTAGCCCAGGAAACGGCGTTGTCGTCCGTTGGCTGGGTGAGGGAGGGCAACGCTTGCAGGGCATACCAGGCGGGATTGCCTGAAAATTCGACGGTTAGCCGGCGGTCGGTCGCTGTTTTGCTGTCGTTGTTGAAGAGGCCGTCCAGCGCAAATTCGCGCCGTTGGCGTCCCCGTATGGGCATGGCGACCGTCTCTGTTACATATTCTTTATTACTCAGGACGGGCAGGAGACGTTGTTCGCCGTCGCTGAACGACTCGCTTCCGGCCACCATGCGGCATCCCAGCAGGTCATACGCCGCGGGGGCGGTAAAGGTGAAATGGATGGGGACAGTCTTTCCCGCTTCCGCCCGGAACGCCTTTTTCTGTGTGTCGACGGCCTTTTCCGTCGCCGGATCGAACAGTGTCCACTCCACCGTCCCCGACTGCGTTTCCCCCGTCAGGTTGACGACCGAGGCCGCCACGGTTGTCCTGTCTCCGGTACGCACGAAGCGGGGCAGGTTCGGGACGAGCATAAACTCCTTGACCGTCACCGCTTCGCCGCTCAACGTCCCCGTCATCATCCCTTTCGTATGGCCGTAGCCGAGGAAGTTCCAGCGTGTCAGGCTTTCGGGGATGGTAAAGGAGACGGTGATTTCGCCATCGGGATCGGTACGCAGTTGCGGATAGAAAAAGGCTGTTTCGGCAAAGTTAACCCGCAGGCCGTCAGGCGCGGGGGGAACTGGTTCAGGCGCCGTCTCTTTCGCTGTTTTCCCCTCTGCGGCATCTGCCGTCACCAGCTGCATCGCCCCGCTATTTTCGGGGAAAGGAGCGGCCGCTTCCATCGCGTAGGCGCTTCTGGTTTTTGTCCGTCCCGCCCTGCCGTAGCCGGTGATGAAGATCTCTTCCCGGTACCCCATCGGCGGGAAGCGGTCGTACTGAAGCCCCTGAAAGGGATAGTTCGGTTGCTGGAAGTAGAAATGGCAGTACGTCGTCCCCGGATAGGGGGCTGCCCAGCGCGTCGAGGGGATATGAAGGAGGGGGTATACCTCCAGCGCCTGCACCCGTTTCCACAGGTTATCGAGGGATGCATCATACATCAGCGCCAGCATTTCGGCTTCGGCGGGAAGCCCGTCGGCGGTTTTTACCGTCAGCTTCCACTCCTCCTGTTGCCCGGGGCGCAGCTTGTCGCGAAACACAGCCCATGTCATGCGCAGTTTCCTGTCCGGCAGGCGTCGTTGCAGCCGGATCTCTTTCTGGTATAGCTCGCCGTTTTTGACGAAACAGAACGTGATGCACAGCCCGTCCCCGTAGGAGGCCTTATAGGGGTATTCAAACCGCATAAGGGTATCGGAAAGCGCTATGACCCTGCTTTCCAGTCTCTCGTTTCCCGAAAAAACATCCATCAGGGCATAGACCCCTTTCTCCGACGTCCCGAGGATAAACGACCCCGGATGGGCGTGATCGAACGTCTCTTCGAGAGGGTAATACCAGATGGGAGCCTCTGTTGCGGGGCGGGTATCGCCGGCGGAGAAAAGGACGGTTTCGGTATCGAACGTCACCTCGTTGCCCCTGTCGTCGGTCGCCGACAGGGCTACGCGGTAGGCGCCGGAAGGAAGCGTCTGCCATTCGGGCATCGCCATTTCCGTATTGGAGAGGAACTTACCGGCCAATACCGGTTCTTCGGCGGCTATGCGGTTTTTGTAATCGGTAAAGGGATAAAGCCGGTAGCTTCCTTCGACGCTGACGGGCTGTCCGGAGAGGTTGGAGGCTTCGACGGTGAGGCGGATCGTGTCGTCCCTGTTGATCTGTTTTTGAATATCGGCATACAGCGACAGCGAGCGGTTTCCGGCTGCCAGGCGGGTTTGCGCCGACTGTGTTTCGCCGGCGGGGTTGGTGACGTTGGCCTCCACGATATAGAGGTAGAAGCCGTCGTCCTGTTTCCGTTTTTCACCGGGTGTGAGGGGTAGGGGGATGGCGAATGCCCCGTCGCCGTCCGTTGCGACGCTGCCCGAGGCGATCAGCGTTTTCTCACCCGTCATCCACGCCCACCGGTAGCCAAAGGTGCGCGTCACGGTATAGTGTACCGCCGCCTCCGGCATAGCGACGCCGCTGAACGTTTTTACCGTCCCTTTCACCGCCACGGTGTCGCCCAGGCGGTAGGCGGCTTCGGGCTGCTGAAAGGCCAGCTCGAACGTCGGGCGTTTGTATTCTTCCACCCGTATGGTACTGCTTCCCAGTCTGGTATGGAGGGTATAGGCGCCGTTCAGCCCGGCGGAGGGCAGGATAAATTCGGCGGTAAAGGAGCCGTAATCGTTTGACCGGACGGTCTTTTCCCCTATCTTGCGGCCGTTCCCGTCGCTCAGGGACAACAACAATTCCCGTCCCGTCGCCACCCAGGCCGAATCGGAGGCCTGGTCGTAAACCACCCCTTTGACATAGACGGTCTGCCCGGGGCGGTATAAGGAGCGGTCGGTCAGCAACGTGACGTGCTGTGTGACGGCTCTTTCCGTACTGAACCGGTAATCCCCCTGATACGCGATGTATTGCGGAGGCATGAACCTGTCGCCCCCCTTTTCCGCGCTAACCTGTTGGTAGGCATTGTCCCACGCCAGCTCGGCCCTGCCGCCGGCATCGACCGCCAGAACGGCCGCTTCCGTCATCGTCCCCTTTTTGTTGGCATACAGCCGGACGGTCGCCCCCGCTGCCGGTTGGCCGCTCATGGCATCCACGACGACCACCTCGAACCGCCCCGAGGGCAGCTTGCGCGTCAGCGTTTTCAGACGGGTGGATGCGACCGGGCAGTCCGGTATATCCTCCGTCTTGGCGTCCGGCACGATCCGTATGAGGTAAAGCCCCTCGTCGGGCGCGGTCAGCGTGAGGGCGCTGTCTTTCGGCAGGTAATTTCCCGGCCGGGCGAGCGTGACATGCTCCTGGCGGATGAGCTTGTCGCGTTTCCCGTTTTTCTGGCGGTAATAATATACGGTAAAGCCGTCGAGGTTGCGGTGCGTGACGTTCAGTGTCATCCCGCCGTCGGGATAGGCCACCTTGGGGGCGGAGGCCGAAAGCGAGGGTTGCAGGATATCCTGTCTCAGCGTTTTCACGGCGTTCACCCGCTTATAACGGGGATAGGCGGCCAACGCCTCTTCGCAGGTTTGCAGGGTGGCGGCAAATTCGTTCCTCTCCGTCAGATAGTGTATTTTAGCCAGGTAGGCCTCTACGCAGAGGGCGCTGGCGGCATGCGAGGCGATCAGTGCGTCGAGCGCCTGCAGGGTGATGGTGTCGTTGGCGTACCTGTTTCGCCACTGAAGGCTGTCCAGCGTGGCGAGCAGCAGGGCGTCGCGGTTGCCTTTCTCCCTGTAGATGCGGCTTGTACGGTCAAAGATAGCTTCAATCTCTGTGACGACCGAGTCGCTATCCAAAAAGAGAACCTGGCTCAACGCATCCGCGCTGTAGCGGGAAAGCAGGTGGAAAAGATCATGCCCAAAGTAATCGCTCGCATCCCCTTTCGTAAGGAAAGGGGTGTAACTCACCGTCGTAATGGTATTGAGCAGCAACGCCGGCTCTTCCAGCGCCTGACGGGTATGATCCACGATCTTTTGCCTGAACATATTCCCGCTCCACTGCCGGATATCGGCAGGCGGGTTGCCGGCGATTTCGGCATGTCCGCCGAGTTGCCAACGGTTAGAGGCGGCAAACGTGGCATATTGATCCGCCAGCAGCCCATGCAGGATAGCGCGATCCGCCGGCACGCCGGACGCCTCCACCCATTCCTCCATCCTCTCCAGGTCGACATAAAAGCTGTCCGGCGTAACCTGCCCGCGACAGAGGCTCCTCTCCGTAAACGCTTTAAGCATCTCGCCGGAGTTCTTTTCCGCTTCGGCTTTCCGGAATATCTCTTCCGTGAGCCGCATCGCCGTCTGCGGCAGGCTCTTTTTCTTCGCCTGCTCAACCTGTTTCCAAAGAGCATCATACGTCTGCCCAAACACGCCCCCCGGCATCACAAAAAACAACACAAACGCCACCACTATCTTTTTCATACCGACCAATATATTAAATTTACGCGCCGCCCCCAATCAAACGACGAGATAAAGATATAAGGAAAATACCAGGATGCCCCCCCTATCTGAATCAGAATTTTCAGAATTATAGAATTTTCAGGAATTGGAAATAATATAAGTAGGGTCATTGCGAAAGGGAAATAACGGCGATAGCAATCCCGTTAGGGGGACCGAGCGGGAGAACGTCATGTCGACCGAGCGCAGCGAGTGGAGACACCTCCGATCGAAAGGGCAGGCGGGTGCGATCGGAGGTGTCTCCACTCGCTGCGCTCGGTCGACATGACGTTC
>JAISRY010000081.1 GCA_031273385.1 Tannerellaceae bacterium
TAATTCGAAAACTGCAGACAAGCCAGGCTGTTTTTGATCTCATTAAATTGAGCCTGGTGATCCGGAGACGCTACTATCCAGTTCAGTATTTCCTCGATCTCCTGTTTATCTGTAATACCGTTCCCGGCAAACCGATATAATTTTTCCTGATCCATAATTGATCATTTTGACCATTTAATAATATGTACGTTTCACGGGTAAATACCCTAAGGCTTTTTTATTTTAACAGAAACAAAAAGAAAAAGTACGAAAGATGGCTTTTAAGGAATACGAAAGGGCAAAAAGTCCCCAATAAAAGTTTTCGTTTTTTTGCCTTCACCCCTTCACCTTTCGCGTAACACATTGATGGACATTGAAATGCGGTGAATGGAGGGTGAAAGGAGGTGAAAGGAAAGCGGAAACGTCACATAAAAATGGGACGGGAGCTATTTCTATTGGCTCCCGTCCCGTTTGAATTTGTTCCCGTCCCATTTGAAATAGCTCCCATCCAAATTCATACCATTAAGATAGAGCTTACCCCCTTGCTACCCGTTTCCACTTTCCTTTCACCTCCCTTCACCCTCCCTTCACCGCATTTGAGTGTCCGTCAATGTGTTACGCGAAAGGTGAAAGGGTGAAGGCAAAAAAACGGAAACTTTTATTGGGGGATTTTGCCCCTTTCGTTCGATTACACAATTGTGTAGCCAGCGGTACACAACTGTGTAGCCCGGACAACACAACTGTGTAGCTCGGACAACACAACTGTATAGCCCGGACAATACAATAGTATAGAAAAGTGTATGTACCCTCCCGCAAATCCGTTATGCACCCGAAAAGAATGGCTAGCTACTGCCCTCTGCCCGTAAGCTAAAGCATACGGTTAATAAAGATTTATAATATCTTGCCAAGCAGGAATTTGTCGATCTGGGTGATCAATTCTTCTTTGGGGAGGGCGCCTTGAGCCATTTGGGGGTCTCCCTCTTTGGGGATGAACAGGAGCGTCGGGATGCTTTGGATGCCGAATGCCCGGGCTAACTCCTGCTCCTTGTCTACGTCTACTTTATAGATGACGATACGGCCCTCATATTGCGCGGCCAGCTCTTTCAATACCGGAGAAACTTTACGGCAAGGGCCGCACCAGTCGGCATAAAAGTCGATGATGCAAGGTTTGTCGCCCTCGTATACCCATTTGTCGGGATTCTTCTCGTAATTAAATACTTTCGTCAGGAAATCCGATTTGTTTAACACGATGACCTCTCCGCCGGCGGCCTTCTCCACTTTTTCTTCCTTTCCCTCCTTGTTATCACTCCTGGCGGCGGACACGGTACAACCGGCAAGAAGAAAAACCGGCAAAAAGAAAAAAAGGAGGCTGACCTGCTTCATGCTCATATAGGGGGAAAACTGTTTCATACTCATCTTATTATTGCTGTTATTTGCCCTACAAAGGTAGGCATAAGTATCATGCCGAACAATAATAAAGGAGGACACTCTTGCCCGTTTTCCCCGATTTTGGCGTTAAATAATCGAAATATCACTCCAAAGGGGGCATGATGCATGGCCTTTTTTATTTAATTATTTATTATCAACAATTTACTATCTTTCTTATTTCAGCCATTTATCCAGCCAATCGAAGAAAACACGTTGGAAAAGGATGCCGTTTTGAGGTTGGGCTACCCAATGGTTTTCGTCCGGGTAGATCAACATTCTGGCGGGGATGCCACGCAGTTTGGCGGCGTTGAAAGCGCTCATGCCCTGTGAGGCAAGAATGCGGTAATCCAGTTCGCCGTGAGTCACCAATATGGGGGTATCCCATTGATCGACAAAGAGATGGGGCGAGTTGGCAAACGTCTTTTGCGCAACGGCATTGCTTTTGTCCCAATAGGCGCCGCCCATATCCCAGTTGGCAAACCAAAGCTCTTCCGTTTCAAGGTATTGCTGTTCCAGGTTGAAGATGCCGGCGTGTGCGATAAAGGCTTTAAACCGTTTCTGGTGGTGTCCGGCCAGCCAATAGACGGAGAATCCTCCATAGCTGGCGCCTACCGCGCCCAGGCGGTTTTCGTCGATATATGGCTCTTTGGCCATCTCGTCGATGGCTGAAAAATAGTCGTCCATATTCTGTCCGCCGTAGTCGCCGCTGATCTGTTCCAGCCACTCCTGTCCGAAGCCGGGCAGCCCGCGGCGGTTGGGGGCGACGACGATATAGCCGTTGGCTGCCATGATCTGGAAATTCCAACGGTAGCTCCAAAATTGGCTGACCGTACTCTGCGGGCCGCCCTGACAGTAGAGCAACGCCGGGTATTTCTTCCCGGGATCGAAATCCGGCGGATAGATAACCCATGTCAACATCTGTTTACCGTCCGATGTTTTTATCCAGCGGGCTACGGATTTAGCGGTCGTCAACTGCTCTTCTATGGCTTTGTTTTCAAAGCTGATTTCGGTGGCCTCTCCCGTCGTCGTGTCGACTGCGAACAGTTCGGAGGGGCGTTCCATGGACTGGCGTATGGCCACCATTTTTCCATTCGAGGCATGTATAGAGGTATAATCGTACGTCCCGGTGGTTATCTGCCTGATCTGTTTGTGTAAATCAATCTGCCAGATATGCGTAAGCGCCTCTTTACAGGCGATAAGATAGAGGGATTGGCCGTCCGGCAGCCATTGGATGGCATCGGTGTTATAATCAAATCCGGAGGTGAGTTCCTGTTTTTCTCCCGTCGTAAGGTCCGCTATAAACAGCCGCTTCTTATCTGCTTCATAGCCATCCCGTTCCTGGCTGATCCATGCGATATATTTGCCGCCGGGAGAAAAGCTGGGCATAACGTCGTAGCCCATCATACCCTCCGTCAGGTTATGCGTTTCCTTTGTATCGAGGGTATAGAGGTAGATGTCCGAATTGGTTGATACGGAGTAGGCTAACCCTGTTTTTTTACGGCTGGCGTAGGCCACCTGTTTCCCGTCCGGGCTCCAGGCGAAATCCTCTATGCCGCCAAACGGCTTCATCGGCGCTTCGTAAGGCTCACCCTCCATGATATCAACGGCTTCGCCTATCCTTCCGGCTTCGAACGGCGCGATAAAGGGGTGGGGAATGGTCTCCACCCATTCGTCCCAGTGTTTATACATCAGGTCGTCGACAATACGGCCGGTGGCTTTGGGCAGGTCGGGGTAGATGTCGGGGACACGTGTGCCGTATTTTATATCACTGATGAACAATACCTTGCTTTCGTCGTCAGAGAAAAGAAAGCCATTGATGCCTCCCTTGTAATCGCTGATCTGCCGGCGATTTGTCCCGTCGGCGTTCATCGTCCATAGCTGTGAACTGCCGCTTTCAGCCGACAGGAAAGCGATTTCGTTCCCCCCTTTTATCCAGACGGCATTTTGTTCGCTTTTAGGCGTATGGGTGATCTGTTTTTTTCCGCTCCCATCCGTGTTGACAACGAACAGCTCGCGGTTCCCCCTGTTTTGTTCGATACTGATAAATGTGACGCCATAGAGGGCTTTCGATCCGTCCGGCGATAATTTAACGTCGCTCACCCGCGCCATGCTGTACAACGCTTCCGGCGTCATGATTCCACCCGGTATTTTGATCTCCGTACGCCCGATAAGAGGCGCAATTTCGTCTGTTTTTTTGGTCTCTTGACTACAAGCGCCTAATAATACGGACATTACCATAACTGCTATTCCTATTAATTTATCCATATACTTTAAATATAATTCTATTTTATGTGCGAAATTAGCAAATAATATTTATATCTTTGCGCATATAATTTAAGAACTGAACAATATGAATAAGATTTGGTTATTTGGAACCGCCATGTGTATGGTATTAGCGTTTGTTTCCTGTAAACCTAAACAAAGCGCGTATAAAGCGGCATATGAACAAGCTAAGGAAAGGGAGGCTAATGATCCTGTCGAAGTTTTTGATGACGAAGAGGATTTTGCGGATGCAGATGAGGTCGATGAATTTGAAATTGCACCTGTTTCCAAGCCGAAAACATCAAGTGAAAGCGTGGCTACCCGTCAGGAAGAGTTTCCTGTATATCAGGAGAATGTGACGACCCGCCAGGAGGTAATCAATCCTTATCAAGGCGAAGCAACAGGCGTTTTGAAGCGGTACAGCGTGGTGATCGGCAGCTTCAGGAACAAAACGAATGCCTACGCATTGAAAGAACGGATGCAGTACGAGGGCTATAGTGCGATGCTGGGTGAAAACGGACAGGGTATGCTTCGTGTGATCGTCACCAGTTTTGATAATAAGATGGACGCTGTACGCAGCAGGGATGCATTCCGGTCTAAATATTATCCGAACTTCCAGGATGCCTGGATACTGGAGCGTTACTATTGATAGGTAACTGTTTTTGACCATCTTGCCGTATTTGAAGAGGCGCAATACTTTGTGCCTCTATCTATTTTTTGCTTTATGAAAATAATTGATACAACATTGTTGGACGAGACAACCGCAAAGGCCAGGCAATCGCCCCGCCTGAGGATGAATTATAACTTTCATGAAGATACGAACGAACCACTCAACCGTTTGATTAATGCCATGGAACCCGGCACCTATTTACGCCCGCACAGACATTTGAATCCGGATAAAGACGAATCATTCCTGATACTGAGAGGAAAAGTGGTCATTTTTATCTTCGACGACCATGGGGCCGTTACCGAACGATTGACGCTTGATCCCCAAAACGGCGTATATGGGGCGGATATAAAAGCCGGCGTATGGCATGGGTTGGCCGTGCTGGAACATGGGACAGTCCTGTATGAAGCCAAATCCGGCCCTTTCGCTCCCCTTGCGGCTGAGAACTTTGCCCCCTGGAGCCCCGCCCCGGAAGATACGGCAGCCGTTGAACGCTATATGACCCGCCTGCTACATGGATACGGAAAATAATCCGGGTAGATTACTTGCCGTATTGTTGATTACGCTTGCTATTTGTCTGGGGTTGTCCGGCTTGCCCACCGGTACGCTGTTTGGGTATAAAATAAAAAAGATTGATTTACTTTCGGATCTCCGAATAAAAGAGAGCCCTTTGTCTCTGGATTCGCTCCGTGTTCAGTTGGAGCGGCAGGATGGGGAGGCTGATACGGCCATTGTTCGGGGTGCGGGGAGAGACTCTTCCCTGCTGTTGTTACGCGATTCGTTATATGAGGTGATGTCTTCCGTTCAGGGAGCGGATTCTGCCGGCGTCCGTATTGAGGACTATTCCGCCGGGCATACCGGATTGGAGCGGTTTTTTGCCGCTTTGAACAGGCGTGGGGAGATGGAGCGTCCGGTCAGGATTGCTTTTATGGGCGATTCGTTTATTGAGGGCGATATTGTGGTGGCTGACTTTCGTGATGCGTTGCAGAAACAATTCGGCGGTCATGGGGTAGGGTTTGT
>JAISRY010000169.1 GCA_031273385.1 Tannerellaceae bacterium
GTCGAAGAGCTGTTGGCCGACCTGAAAAGTATCATGATCAAACACCTTTCGGGGGACTATGACGAGAACCTCTGTTATGCGGTGATCTTTGCCATCAACAGCCTGGAGAAAGACATCAAACAGCACAACCGTATCCGCTACCGGATATTGGTGCCGATGGTGACGGCGATGGAAAAATTGTGTAAATAAGGCCTTTCCCCCTCCACCGAATGCGAAGAGACAAACAAATAGCGATTATACTTTCCGATACATTACAGAGCGCCGGCCTGCAGAGCGTTCTGACCGACTATTTCTCTCCCGTGGAGGTCTCCTGTTTCCCCTCTTTTGCGGCGTTTTCCCCGAATACCGACGACTACGACTATTACTTTATCCGGTCCGAAACGTTTATCCTCAATATGGATTTCTTTCTTCCGCGCCGGGCAAAGACGGTGACGCTGATCCACGATGCCGAAGCGGCAACGCAGCAGCCGTCGGGCGTACATACCATCAACGTCAAAGCCTCTCAGGAGGGGATTATCGAACGCCTCCGGCAGATCTTTTCCGTCGAGGGACACCATACGGGCGAAAAGAGCAAAGATTTATCCGCCCGCGAAATAGATGTACTGCAACTGATAGCCGCAGGATGCACAAACAAAGACATCGCCGACCGCCTCAACATCAGCCTCAACACCGTGCTTACCCACCGGAAAAACATCACCGCCAAGCTGGGTATAAAGACCGTATCCGGACTGACGTTCTATGCCATTATGAACGGCTTCACCTCAGTGAACAGTGAATAGTGAATAGTGAACAGTGAACAGTGAATAGTGAATAGTGAATAGTGAATAGTGAATAGTAAATAGTGAATAGTGAACAGTGAATAGTGAACAGTGAACAGTGAATGCAATCACCTGAAAAATTGACATTTAGGTGCCCGTCATTGCGAGTGCCCAATAAACTGCGTTTATCAAAAAGGGGAAATGACGAGAATTGATTGATTTTTAGCTGATTGTAAATTCTCGTCATTATAAACGCAGTGAAGCAATCCAGAGGTGCCGCTAAAAACCTCATTTTCACCTAATTTCAAAAACAAAACAACCTCAGTAGCAGCCCGTTGTACCCCATCCCCCATTAACCTCATTAACCTCATTTCATGGAAACATCCATTTAGCATTAACAATGAGGTAATGAGGTTTTTTTGATGCTAACACCTAAGCTACTGAGGTTGTTTTGTTTTTGAAATTAGGTGAAAATGAGGTTTTTAGCGGCACCTCTGGATTGCTTCACTGCGTTCGCAATGACGGGCACCTAAATGTCAATTTTCAGGTGATTGCATTCACTATTCACTATCCACTATCCACTGTTCACTGTTCACTATTCACTATTCACTATCCACTATTCACTAAAAATAGTTTATACATCGCAGATTAGGATGCATTTTTCCAGTGAAGCGATTTTGTCTTTTTCTCTGGGGACGAACTCCTGTCCTACGAATCCTTTATAGCCTGTTTCGACGAGCGCTTTCATGATCGCCGGGTAGTATAGCTCTTGGGTTTCGTCTATCTCTGCACGTCCGGGGTTTCCTCCGGTGTGGACATGGGAGAAGAATTCGTGGTATTTGCGGATATGTTCGATGATATTGCCCTCCATGATCTGCATGTGGAAGATGTCGTAGAGCAGGCGGAAGTTGGGCGAGCCGACCCGCCGGCATAATTCTACGCCCCAGACGGTGTGGTCGCACAGGTAGTCTTTGTGGCCGACGCTGTTCAGCAGCTCCATCGTCAGTACGACGTTGTGCTTTTCGGCGATGGGGGCGATCCGTTTCAGCCCTTTTTCGCAATTTTCCCATCCCTGTAAGTCTGTCACGCCGTTGCGTCTTCCCGAGAAGCAGATCAGGTTGGTCAGTCCGGCTTTGGCGACCAGCGGGATCACCTCTTCGTAGCTGGCGGCCAGTTCGTCGTGCAATGCCGGGTCGTTAAAGCCCCTGTCGATGCCGAGGCCTGCGCCTTGCGCCATGGCGACGGTCAGCCCATGCTTTTGTACGACAGGCCAGTCTTTCGGGTCGAGCAGCTCGACCGACTCGATCCCTATGCGTTTGCATATCCCGCAAAACTCGTCCAATGCGTAATCTCCAAAGCACCATTTACTGACGGAATGACGGATGTTCCCCTTTAGCTGTGCCGGCTTCGGGGCGGTTTTGCCGGTGATCGCCGTTGCGGCGGTGATTCCTGAAACAGTGGCTGCGGCGCTACCGACCAACGCCGTCTTAATAGCCGTTCTTCTTGACATGTTCTTCATGATATTTTTTTTATTGATAAATTTACGTGATGGCAAATATATGAAATTATTCCTACTTTTGTTGCCAATTGAATAAACGAAACATGCAAGGGACTAAGGATCTGACCATCGGGCCTATTAAACGCCGGCTTTTTAACCTGGCGATACCGATTATGGGTACCTCTTTTATCCAGATGGCGTACAGCCTGACGGACATGGCGTGGGTCGGGCGGCTGGGGAGCGAGTCGGTGGCGGCGATCGGGGCGGTCGGGATCCTGACGTGGATGACCAACTCCATCTCGCTGCTGACAAAGGTCGGTTCGGAGGTGAGCGTCGGGCAGAGTATCGGGGCGCGTAACACGGTGGACGCGCGGCGTTACGCCTCCCACAACCTGACGATCGCCTTGCTGATCGCCCTTTTCTGGGGCGCGCTCCTTTTCCTCTTTGCCCATCCGGTGGCCGCTTTTTACCAACTGCCTGGCGCGATTGCCGATAAAGCGGCGACATACCTCAGGATCGTATCGACGGCTTTCCCCTTTGTCTTCCTTTCAGCCTCTTTTACCGGCATCCATAATGCGGCGGGGCAGAGTAAGACGCCGTTCTATATCAGTGGGACGGGGTTGGTGATGAATATGTTGCTGGATCCGCTCTTTATCTTCGGGTTTGGGTGGCAGACGGCTGGGGCGGCGTGGGCGACATGGGTGTCCCAGTGTGTGGTCTGCCTGCTTTTTGTCTATCAGTTGAAATACCGTAGCCGGCTGTTGGGCGGTTTTCCTTTCTTTTCGAGGCTGCGGAAGCGGTATGTGTGGCGGGTGGTTCGTCTGGGATTGCCGGTGGCGGTGTTGAATGTATTGATGGCCTTTATCAATGTGCTGATGGCGCGGACGGCTTCGGCCTGTGGCGGGCATATCGGGCTGATGACGCTGACGGCCGGCGGACAGATCGAGGCGATCGCCTGGAATACCTCCCAAGGGTTCAGTACGGCGTTGAACGCCTTTGTCGCCCAGAACTATGCGGCCGTAAAAAAGGCCCGGATACTGGAGGCCTATCGTGCTACGTTGACGATGACCTCCGTATTCGGGCTTTTTTGCACCTTGCTGTTCGTCTTCTACGGGAGCGAAGTCTTTTCGTTGATCGTCCCCGAACGGGAGGCCTACCTCGCCGGCGGCGTCTTCCTCCGTATCGACGGCTATTCCATGCTGTTTATGATGCTCGAAATCACCATGCAGGGGCTGTTCTATGGTACCGGCCGCACGATGCCGCCCGCCATGATCAGCGTGACGTTCAATGCGCTGCGCATCCCGCTTGCCCTCTTCCTGACGTCGTCGGGCATGGGGGTGACGGGTGTCTGGTGGGCGATCAGCATCACCAGTATGCTGAAAGGGCTTGTCGCTTTCGCCTGGTTCAGGGTATTGCAGCGGAAGATCCTGCGGTGACGCCCTATACGAGCAATCCGTTGGCCACCTCTTCGGCGATGGCCTTTCCCCTTAGCGTCTTCACGATAGCCAGGGCAAAGTCGAAGACTAGCCCCGGCCCTTTCCCCGTAATGATATTCTTGTCGATCACCACCGGTTCCCCCATGATTTCCGCCCCGATCAGGTGCGTTTCGAAGCCGGGGTAACAGGTTGCCCTACGCCCCTCCAGCAAACCGAGCCCTCCCAACACCAGCGGCGCGGCGCAGATAGCGGCGATCAGCTTTCCTCTCCTGTTGTGTGTCACGAGAATTTGTTTCAGCGATTCGCAATCGTTCAGGTGTCTGCTTCCCGGCATCCCTCCGGGCAATATCAGCGCATCGGTGGTAACGAAATTCGCTTTCGAGAACAGGGCGTCGACAGCAATCGTAAGGCCGTGCGCACCGGTCACATAGCGTTTCCTCGTGACGGAAACAATCGTCGTTTCGATCCCTCCCCGCCGTAACACATCTATCGTCCCGACGGCTTCTGTTTCTTCAAACCCGGTAGCAAGAAATAAAGCTGCTGTTTTCATATCCTATATATATTAATGTATTCTGTGCTGCAAAGATAAAAATAATCTCAATATTTGTGTACATTTTCTCCGCGAGAGCCCTAATTGAGAGTTGAGAGTTGAGAGTTGAGAATTGAGAGTTAAGAGGCTCTCGGAGGGAGCTAACATAGCTTATAATGACCGCTAAAGTCCTGATTCTTATAGGGGAAAGGCGCAAAAAGCCCCCAATAAAGTTTTGCGTTTTTTGCCTTCACCCCTTCACCTTTCGTGTAACGGTCTGGATGACAAACGGATGTGGTGAAGGGAGGGTGAACCTTGGTGAACGTTGGCGCAAAGGGGGTCATTTTCCGACATCATGGCCGAACCTGTTTATACAACAAGGGCGTTTAGCGCTCTTCGCTGGCCGTTTCACTCTCCTTTCACCAAGGTTCACCCTCCCTTCACCGCATCCGTTTGTCAGTAAGCGTCTCCGCGATGCCGTATTGTGTAAATTGGCGTAAGGGGGTAGCTTTGCATCGAGAAAAACAAGTAACAATGGAAGCAAATTTATTATTTCCCCAGATCGTGGAAGATTACAAAAAAATGTTGGTTGAGTGCACGTCTCAACCGGTGAGTTTGTCGGCCTATTGCAGTAGCCGTGATGTGTTGTATAAAAGCGTGGATCAA
>JAISRY010000211.1 GCA_031273385.1 Tannerellaceae bacterium
GCGTCGGACAGCATCACCGTATCATCCGAAAGGGTAATGAAATCGGAGCCATCCACCGTGTCGTCAATCATAATGACGCCGGAGAGGTCATTCTCCTCGCCTACATCTATGATCACCGCATCCAACTCGTCAGTCTGGTCACTGTCTATGGTGACAAACGTGTAATCTTCTTCTCTTTGCATATATCTAAATTTTTATCTATCACATAAATATCCGAAGCAAAAGTAAAAAAAGTTATTTACCCGCGCCTACCTCAAGCGCCCTTATTAATCGTATGAGGCGGTTTACTGTACAAATAGAGGGGGTTTCTTATACGAAAGCTTCAGTTTGCCCTGACCCATCCCGCTTTGCAGGAGGGGCACTGATGCCGTTTGGCAAGGGATTCCCAGGGTATCTCCCCCAGGAACGTCCCACACTTGGGGCAAACATAGTCGATCTTGAACTGGTTGGAGATATCCTGCAACTGCTGGGGGATTTTGGAAGACTGCCGGGCGGCGAGGAAAATCCCTGTCACAGGGATACATATCGTAATCAACAAACTGACGCCCAACAACACAGGGCTGCCTTTTCCCGCTATACCGATATACAGCCCGATCACCCCCGGGATAGCAAAGGGCAGGGTCTGAAACAGGCGTGTCTTGAACTGGTTGGAGGACTGTATCTTGACTTTCTGCTCGATATACCGCGCATAGACCTCTTTCAGGAGCAGGAACTGGTCGCTGTAGTCGTTGCCCGCATGAAGCGCCTGTCCGATGTCGAGCGGATAGCTGTTGCCCAAGACCACCTTGTCGGCGAATGTAATCCGCTTTTTAACGATCTGCGCCCCATTCACATACGTACCGTTGGTCGACCCCAGGTCTTCCAGCGTCAGGGCGCCGTCCTGCTCACGTATCAGGCGGGCATGGTGGCGGCTGACGTGGGGGTCGCCCACGATGAAATCGTTATCTTTTGCTTTTCCTATCCTGATGATCATAGCCGTTATCCCTCCTCCTCTCCGGATGTTTTCATCTCTTTTTCAAACGAATCCTTTAATGTCTTCAACGGATCTTTGGAAATGATCAGTTCGCGCGGTTTACCCTCCTGTGTCAGTAACAGGAGCTTCTGCTTCGGCAGGTTGATCTGCAAAATATGGTTTTTGTTGATGATATGGCTTTTCCCCACACGAATCAGGATATCACTGCTCCCCGATACCTGTTTTTCAAGTATTTCCTCTATCTTTCCGATATTGATGGCAAATGTGAACTGAATGCCGTTCGACAAAAGAAGTTTGGTGTAATTCCTATCGGCTTCAAAATAAAGGATTTGACCAATTTTTATACGCAGCAATTCATCTCTTGTCTTAATGATTAAGTAGCGCTCCATGTATATAGCTTTAGATTTTCTTTTCTTATCGCACAGCAAAGGTAGATGATTTATCTTGATTTTCCAAACAATTTATTTAACAAATCCCTCCTTCCTGCCCGTTGCAACGTTTGCGTAATCTGATGGCGGTACTCGGGCTTGTACCAGAAGAAGAATTGCCGTTGGGAAAGCTTATCTTCCTGGCTTCGGGCGGTATACACCGGCTTGAGGGTATAGGGATGGTAACCGGTATAATAGATTTCGGTAGCCAATGTCATGGGCGTGGGGGTAAAATCCTGTACCTGCTCCAACTGGAAACGGAGCCTTTTCGATACGACGGCCAGTTCGGCCATATCCATTTCCGTACACCCCGGGTGGCTGGAGATGAAGTAGGGGATAAGCTGCTGGTTCAATCCCTCCTTTTTGTTGATGCCGTCGAAGAGCTTGGCGAACTGCTCGAACTGCTCGAAAGGGGGCTTGCGCATCAGCGCTAACACCTCCGGCTGCGTATGCTCGGGCGCCACTTTCAGCCGTCCGGAGACGTGGCGGGCGATCAGCTCTTCCCTGTAGGCCTGGGCTGCGCGGTTCAGCTGCTCCTCCCTGTAGGAATGAAGCAACAGGTCGTAGCGGACGCCGCTTCCGATAAACGATTTCCTGATCTCCGGCAAACGGTCTATCTCCCTGTAAATCTCCAGCATGGGGGTATGGTCGGCATGAAGGTTCGCGCAGACAGCCGGAAACAGGCACGACGGCTTCCGGCATGTCCGGCAAAGGCTTTCGTCGCGCCCTTTCATGCGGTACATATTGGCCGACGGCCCGCCCAGGTCACTCAGATAACCCTTAAACCCAGGCATTTCAACCACCTTTTTCACCTCCCTCAGGATAGACTCCCGGCTGCGGGAGGCGATAAATTTGCCCTGATGCGCCGAAATGGTACAAAAGGCGCATCCGCCGAAGCACCCCCGGTGCAGGGTGATCGAAAAGCGGATCATCTCAAAGGCCGGAATCACCTTGTCTTTGTATTTAGGATGTGGCAGGCGGGTATAGGGCAGGTCGAAGGAGGCGTCGATTTCGGTTTCCGTCATGGGAGGGTAGGGGGGATTGACGACGATCACCCGGTCTTTCACCCTTTGCAGCAGGCGCGAAGCGGCATATTTGTTGGACTCCTCCTCGATATGGCGGAAGTTCTGCGCCTGCTTCCGTTTGTCGTTCAGGCACTCTTCATGCGAAAAAAGGGAGATATCCCCAGCTTCGGGCAACGATGAATCCGTCAAATAGGCCGTCTGCCTGATGTCCCTTAGCCGCTGCAAAGGCTCTCCGGCCTTTAACCGCCGTACCAACTCCCTGAGCGGCTGCTCTCCCATCCCGTAGATCAGCAGGTCGGCGCGACTGTCGACAAGGATGCCCGGACTCAACCTGTCCTGCCAGTAATCGTAATGCGTCAGCCGGCGCAAAGAGGCCTCTATACCGCCCAGCACGACAGGCGTATCGGGATAAAGCTCCTTCACGATCCGGCTATAGACGATGCTTGGATAATCGGGACGCATACCCCGCCGCCCGCCGGGGGTATAGGCGTCATCGCTGCGAAGCCGTTTGTTCGCCGTATAATGGTTCACCATCGAATCCATTGCGCCGGCGGATATGCCGAAAAAGAGACGGGGAGCGCCCAATTTCCTGAAATCGCGATAATCCCCCCGCCAATCCGGTTGGGGAACAATCGCCACCCTCAACCCCTCCGCCTCCAGAATACGCCCGATAACGGCCGCACCGAACGAGGGATGGTCGACATAAGCATCTCCCGAAAAAAGGATCACATCCAGCGCATCCCACCCCCGGGCTTCCACCTCTTTCTTCGTCGTAGGCAACCATTTCTCCGAACCAACTCTTTCCATCCCGCAAAGGTACGCATAATCTCAATTATTTCGTTTCGAATGAACCGACAATCGTGGATAGCTTAACACCCGCACCGACCGCTCAACTTTCCTGGGCGAACCTTGACGCCCCCCGTGATTACACAACTGTGTCGTCCAGGCTACCCAGTTGTGTTGTCCCCGCTACACAACTGGGTAGCTCCGACAACACAACTGTGTAGCTCCCGCTACACAATTGTCTACCGCAGACAAGAGTGGTGACGAGAGGGTCAAAAACGCCTTTTTCAACTCTTATGTACTTTTTATCCCTTTTCGATTTTTTTCTATAAGTTTTCATTTTCCCTTTTTCTCTTCACCACTCCACCATTTACTCCTCTCTTCCCTCTTCTAGA
>JAISRY010000019.1 GCA_031273385.1 Tannerellaceae bacterium
GCAGCGAGTGGAGACACCTCAGATCGCACCCGCCTGCCCTTTCGATCTGAGGTGTCTCCACTCGCTGCGCTCGGTCGACATGACGTTCTCCCGCTCGGTTCCCCCTAACGGGATTGCTATCGCCGTTATTTCCCTTTTTGATAAACCTGGTTTGTTGGGTCTAAAAAGCCGATAAATGGCGTGCAGATGACGCAGATTTGATGGTTTTTTGTTACTTTTGCCGGAAATTTAATGGGATGAGACCTTATATTATGAAAGTATTGGTGGCGTTTGTCTGTTTGTTGGGGAGTGTACAGGGGGCGTTGGCGGTGGATCATCTCCGGCTGACTGATATACGCAGTTTGGGGATGGGGGGGAGCGGAGTGGTTCAGTCGGCGCTTTTTAATCCCGCTTTGGTCGCTTTATCGGAAGACAAATTGATTCGTATGGGTTATTTTAACCGCTACAACCTGAGGGAGTTGGGGACGGTGAGCGGTAGTTTTTACTTTCCTAATGATCTCCTTTCCGCGGGGATGAATATTTCCTCTTTTGGTTATGATGCCTACAGGGAGAGCCTGTTTCGGCTTTTTGCGGGGAAGAGGCTGGGTGAACGCTGGGCGTTGGGCGTCGGTATTCAGTATGCGTTGTTGCAAACCGAACTGTTTGAAGAGGCTCCGTCGCGGCTGTCGGCAGATATGGGGCTGACCTTTTCTCCTGTTGATAACCTGTTGACAGGGTTGTTGATCATGAATGTCCCGTCGGTGAAGCTTGGCGGGAAAGATATTGACGTTAAAGATTTTAGCTTCTATTATATACAGGTTGGTTTTCAATGGGAGTTTATCAACAACCTGTTTATATCCGGGCATTTGGGGAATGATGGCGAGCGGGCGTTGTCGGGCGGGCTGGGGATGGAATATGTGCCGTTTGAGCGCTTTAGCCTCCGGGCGGGCGTAGCGGGCGAACCTTTCTTACCCTCTTTCGGCGCAGGGTATGGCTTCCGGCATTTTGGGGTGGATGTATCCGTGGTGTATCATCCGGTGTTGGGGGCAAGTACGGGGTTTGGCCTGTCGTATACGCTTTAATCGGTAGCGGGGGATGGGGCGGTTGTTGATCTTTCTGTTGATAACGTTGTTGATAAGTTGTTATGATGCTGGAAGCCAGTCTGCTTTTTCGGTTGATAAATGGATGGAATATGTTGAGGGGATGGAGGATGAGGAGCGGGCGGAGGCGCTGTTCTTCGACCTCTCCTATTTGTCGGAGCATCCGTTTGAGCTGAATACCGTGACGGGGGAACAGTTGCGGAAACTCCCCTTCCTATCCGACCGGCAGATCGAAAACATCCTCTCTTACCGGAGGCGCTACGGGATGTTTATGACGGTTTATGAATTGAAAAGCATAGAGGAACTTGACTTCCAAACGATAGAATATCTTCTCCCTTTTGTTTATATCGGCAGGATAACGGTTGAAAAGCGCCCCTTTACTGTTGAAAACCTGTTGAAAAACGGTTCAAATAAGCTACAGGCCAGGTACGACCGTTGCTTTCAGCAGAAGAAAGGCTACCGTTCGCTACCGGACAGTATAATGGCGTTATACCCCAACCGCCGGTATGTAGGCGAGCCGTTTTACCATTCGCTGCGGTATACCTACGCGTTCGACGACAGGCTGCAATTCGGGCTGGTGGCGGAGAAAGATGCCGGCGAGCCGTTTTGGAACACGTACCATAAGGGGTATGACTACTATTCGGGGCATCTGTTCGTGAAAGATATCAGGTGGCTGGGCAGCCTGGCGATCGGGGATTATAAGGCCTCTTTCGGGCAGGGATTGGTGATCAGCCATGATTTTACGCCGGGGAGGAATACGATGATTGCGCAGCCGGAGCGAAGGACGCATGGTTTCCGCAGGCATAACTCGACGAATGAGTCCGATTACTTTCGCGGCGCGGCGGCGACGGTGCGTCTTGATCCGTTGGATATCAGCCTTTTTTATTCTTATAAAAGATTGGATGCTACCCTGGCGGATAGTAACAGGGTCTCTTCCATCAAGACAGACGGTTTGCACCGCCTGGAGCGGGAGCGGGAGAAGAGGCGCGTGCTGCCCCAACAGGCGTATGGCGCCAATATCCGGTATGCCACGCCTGCCGTTTGCCTGGGCGTCACGGCGCTGGCCTGCTCTTTCGGGGGCTATGAGATACAGCCGGAGCTCAAGCCCTATACCCTCTTTTATTTTCGGGGAAGCAGGCAGGTGAATATCGGGGCCGATTACCTGTGGAAAAGCCGCCTTTTCAAGCTGTATGGCGAGACGGCCGTTACGAAAGACAGGGCATGGGCGACGCTGAACGGCCTGCAACTGACGCCCGTATCCTATTTCTCCCTCCTGGCCTTGTACCGGTATTATGACAGGCGTTACCGGTCGTTTTTCGGCCATGCCTTTTCGCAAGGCTCCTCCCTCGGGAACGAGGAGGGGCTTTACCTGGGGATGCAGCTCACGCCGTTTGCCTATTGGAAAGTCGCCATGTTTGCCGATTTTTTCCGTTTTCCATGGCTCAAGTATGGCGTGGACGCCCCCTCTTCGGGGAGAGAATATATGCTCCGGCTGGACTATGCGCCGGCAGCCGGCATCGCCTGTTATGTCCGCTATAAATACAGGCGGAAAGAGCGGAACGCCACCCTCTCAGGAGGGAAGGCGTATGCCGTCCTCCCCTCGGCGCTACGGCGGCTCAGGGCGGAGATGCAGTATGCCGTCCGCGCCGTGTCGTTCAAAACGGCGGCGGAGGGCGTCATGTACGACGAAGAGCGGGGAAAGCGGAGCAAGGGCTTTATGCTCTCCCAAAGCGTTGGCTGGAAGCCGCCGGGGAAACCGTTTCAGGCCGCCCTCTACGCCGCCCTTTTCCGGACGGACGATTACGACAGCCGTATCACTTCGTACGAAAAGGCGATCCTGTATGCCTTCAGTATGCCCTCTTTCTATGGAAAAGGGGTGCGCCTCACGGCAAACGCGCGTTGGGATATCGTTGAACGCCTCTCCCTTTCCGTCAAGTTCTCCTGTACGCAGTATGCCGACCGCGATATCATCGGGACGGAGCTGGAGGCGATCGAGGGGAGGCGTAAAACGGAAGTGTCTACGCTTCTCGGTTGGAAATTCTGACCATAATGTTTGTAGAACTAAAGAATGATTCATAGATTTGCCTACCGTATGGTAAAACGCATTTAATAAGAAACGGATACATGCACTACAATCATAAGCTATCGATCATTATGCCCGTCTATAATGAAGAACAATCCGTCGCCGCCATTCTGGAAAAGGTGATCCATGTCGAGCTGCCCGACGGCGTAGGCAAGGAGCTTATTATTGTCAACGACTGTTCCGCCGACCGGAGCGAGCGGGAGATCATGGCGGTGATCCGGCGCCACCCCGAAGTGGAGG
>JAISRY010000026.1 GCA_031273385.1 Tannerellaceae bacterium
TGAATATCTCCAGGTTTTTGGCTTTCAGTACGCCGGTATAGCGGCTTATCTCGTTGAAATCGGGGTAGACGCACCATTGTCCGATCTCATGGCTTACGGCGGGCATCCCTTTGGGAATCTTCTCCCGCCAGTCGTAATCGGTGCGGGGCGGCTGGGCATTGATGATGCTCTGCAGGCCTTCGCCCCATCCCTGTATGCGCGGCTCTGGCATATTCCAGTAATCGGCGTTTTCGGCATGCGCCCAACCTGCTGCGCTGGCGTAGACCCTGCGGTTGTCTTTCTTTTTCCAGTAATCGACCAGTTCCGATAAAAAGCGGGAGCGGTTCGCTCCGCCGGGTTCGTTTCCGTAGGTCAGCATACAGAAAGAGGGGTGGTTGCCGTAGGCCGCCAGTATCCTGTCGCTCTCTTCACGGATCCAGCGGTCGATCTCCCCGCCGTCGCCTACGGTCGTCCAGGCGGCACATTCGACTTGCAGGTAAACGCCCATGCTGTCCGCCACGTCAAAGGCCACTTCCGGCGGGCACCAGGAATGGAAACGGACATGATTCAGTCCAAAGTCTTTGCACGCGCGGTAGATCTTCGCCCAATAACTGCGTTCCATGGAGGGGTAGCCGGTCAGCGGAAAGATGCAACATTCCAGCGTCCCGCGCAGGAACACCGGCTGCCCATTGACGGCAAAGCGCGTATGATCCCGCTTAAACTCCCTAAACCCAAACGAAGTGCTGACCTCGTCTTTCCCGCCAGGGAAAGTGAGGGTCGTCTTCAACCGGTAAAGGTTAGGCGTATATTCCGACCATAACAACAGCTCCCCCTCCGCCATTCGTAATTCATAATTGGCAATTGACAAGTCGTCCCCAGGCGTAATTCGTAATTCGTAATTCGTAATTGATCCGAGTTGCAGGGAGAGGTTGGCCTTTCCGCTGGGGCTCGTCCCTTTCAGGCGAACCGTTACGTTGACTTTTCTGTTCGGTATATCGGGATAGACCTGTATGTCTTCGATGTAGAGGTCGGGTTTGGCGGAAAGGGATAGCTGTCCGATGCAGCCGTTCCAGTTGCTTTGCGTATGGTCGGAAACGCTGTGGGCGTTTATGCCGACGGGGATATGGATACGGTTGTCAATCTTGAGCGTCAGCGTATGGCGCCCTGGGGTCAAGGGGGATAGGAGGTAACGGTGCGGGGTAGAGAGGCTTTCTTGTTTGCCTACCTCCACGTCGTCGACATAGAGGGTGGTTTCCCAGTGCGTCCGTTCGAGGGAGAGGCAGAGGGTTTTCCCTTTCCAGCCTGCCGGAATGACGACCTCTTTGGTGTACCAGGCTACGCCGACATAGTGCTTCTCCGGGTTCAGCCAAAAAGGTACCTTTATATTCCCTTTCTGCCTGTACTTTTCGTATTCGGGGGCTTTATACCACGCGTCGTCGACGATACCCCCCGTCCAAGGCGTGTGGATGTCAATGTCGTTGCCGACACCCTGTTCCTGCAACGACCCGGGCAGGCGGATCTTCGTCGTAGTACTGTCGGCGTCTAACCGGACAGTCCATTCCCCTGCCAGGGAGATGGCCTGTGCGTTCGTTTCCTGTATGATACATCCATACATACCGAACGCAACCAACAATGATAACATGATACGTTTTCTCATAACCTGTTTATTTTAATAGTTTGTAGTGTATTTGTACGCCTTGATGGTTGTTGTCCATCTCGTGTGCGACGGCGAAATGGTGGGCGGCTTTTTGGCGGTTGCCGAGGCCTGCATGTCCCAATCCCATCAGGTAGTGGCAATGGATACGGTTTTTCTTGTCCATATCATCTTCCCATATCTGCAAGTCGGGGAGCGAGACGGCGAAATAATCCAGTTTAAAGAGGTCGAAGAGGTGTTTCTCGCCATAAGATACCAGGCGGTTGAAGCGGCTACGGGCTTCGTCTTCCCTGTTGAGGCGGCGGAGGGCGAGCCCCTGGTAGAAGATCTTGTCCGGCTTCCGGTCGTTGTAGTAGATGGCGGCGGCCGGTTCGCTGTCTCCCCTGCTTGCCTTTTGGAAGTAAGGGATCGCCTCTTCGGTTTTCCCCATGGCATCGAGGAGGCATCCTTTATAGTAGTCGAAATCGTTTTCCTGGGCGCCGTAGAGCTTTCCCTCCCCGAGGTTGGGCGGGTAGAGGTAGCATTGGTCGATGAGGGTGAGCGCCTCGGCCGGCTTTCCGGCCTCCATATACCGTTTGGCCAGCTCCACCCTTGCCAACTGGTATTGGGCGGGCGCTTTTCCCTCGCCTCCCTCCCAGGGGTGGAACTTCCGGCGGTCGATCAGGTGGATGGCCTCTTCGTAGCGTTCGAGCTGATTGAGTAGCGTCGCATATTCGAGGTAGAGGTCGTCGCGCTTCCAGGCGGTTTCACGGTGGGCGTCGAGGAATGTGAGCCGCTCGGCGTGCGGACGGTTCAGCCGTTTGTACAGCTGGTCTAACTCCATCAGGATACGCGCATCCGAAGTGTCGAGGGAAAAGGCCTTTTCAAGCAGCCGGACGGCCTCTTGCTTTTCGTCCCGCTTGTTGAAAGCGGCTAGGGCGAGGTTCCGCATGACGGTTGGGAAAGCGGGGTCTTGCCGCAGGGATCGCTCCCAGCAGGCGATCGCCTCATCATACTGCCGTTTGTCGTACCACAGGTTTCCCAACAGGTACGACGCTTTCGGCGTATGCGCCTCCATGCCGATAGCGGCCTGCAAAGCGAGGATAGCCTCCAGGCGGTTGGGGAAGCAGCATCCCGGCTCTTGCCGTTCGGCCAGGCGTACCATCCTTTCCGCCTCTTCGGTCTGCCCAAGCTGCGCCAACGCCCAGGCGGTATAATAATAGATCATGATCTCCACCCCTTCGATCCGCGCTATGGCCATACGGCCTACCGAGAGGGCTTCATCCCAGCATCCGGCCAAGGCATAATCGACGATCAGTTCGGCATAGTTGTGGGACTCCCCGCGCATGAGGAGGCAGAAGTCCTCCTCGTCGACTGATGCTCCCGTAAGGAGCTGCTTCTCGAAAAGGCAGCCGGTATTAAAGGGGTCTATCTTCAGGGAATCTTCGATGAAAGAGAGGGCTTCGCCATGCTGTCCGAGACGGCGCAGGATGGCCGTCTTCAGATGCCTTGCGCAATGGTTGTGCCAGTTCCGCAGCAACGATTTCCCTACTTCGTACAACGCCTCTTCCCATTCCCCCTTTATGCAGGACAGTTGGGCGAGGGCGTAGTAAGCGGCATCCTGCCAGGCGGCGTTCCAGCAGGCTTTGTAGAAGTGGCCGTAGGCTTCGTCGTATTTCCCCTGGTACTTGAGCGACAGGCCGAGGTTGTAGAACGGTTCCCCATCGTATGGATTGGGGTTTCGTCCGGTCAGCGTCGCGATAGCCCTCCGCAGGAAAGGTTCGGCCTGTTCGAACTGCCCTTTGCGGATGAGCCGTAGCCCCATGGCGTTGTTGTTGCGGACATCGTCCGGGTCGCGGCGTAACGCCTCCAGGTAATAGGCTTCCGGCTGGTAGGTGGCATGGCGGTATTGCTCCAGGTGCAGGCCTGTCAGGTAGAGCTGCTCGGCGGAGGGGAGGGCGGCGGGGCCTAAGGCGGCGGAGGCAGGGTTGGGGACAGGTTTGATCTCGTCCGGCTCGGGTGTCCAGGAGAGCAGGCATTTGCCGGCGGGGGAGTAGATGCGGAGGTCTATCCCGTCGGTGGAGGCGATGGGGACGGCGGCTTCCAGCAGGTGCAGGGGCGAGATGTCCGCCGTCGTCTCGAAGCAGGTGACGCCCGCTTTCCTTATGAGGATACGCAGCTGCTTTTGCTCGGATGTGGCAAAGACTTTCAGCGTGCAGCGCCCATCCTCCGGCGTGATGTTCATCAGGAGGTCGGGGGAGGCGTTTTTCACTACGCCCAGCTCGCGGTACGGCATAAAATACTGGGTAAAGGCCTTCTCTTCGTAGGGTTGAAGCCAGGAGAAATCCGGTTGGTTGTCGGTATAGACGCCGGTCATCAGCTCGATGTACGGCCCATCGGCATCCGTCAGGTTGCGATCCCAGGCGCGGCCAAAGTCGCCGTTTCCCCATGTCCACTGCTTCTTTCCGGGTGAAATATGGTGGTTGGCCACGTGCAGGAGGCCGGCGCGGGTATCGTTTTCGTAGCCGCCGACAAAGTCGTAGCGGGAGTTGACCGCCATATAGGAGGTCGGGACGGGGATGTTTTTGTAGCGTGAAATATCGACCCCCGCCGCGTAGTCTACCTTATAATATACGCCGGTAGCTACCGGATACCGCGAGACGTCGCGCTTGCCATGGTCGAAGACGGCATGCACATCCGCAGGGAATACCGACTGGTAGGAGTCGTTCACGGCAACCGCCGGATTCGCCCACCAGAGGAACGTCTGCGGTAGCGGGGCGGGGTTGTAGAGCCTCCCCCGTATTTCGAGGACGGCGCGTCCGGGAGAAAGCCTGAAGCCGGCCATCCCCTTTTGGTGAAACATCCGCTCCCTTTCGCTCACCCATACGACGGCGCTCCCGTCGGCACACTCCTCCAGCGTATAGTCCACCGGCAGAAAGGTACTGGGACGGTGGTGCTGCGGCCAGTTAAACTCGATACCGCCGGAAATCCAGGGGCCTGTCAGTCCCACCAGCGCCGGCTTGATCACATGGTTGTAGTAGATGAAATGACGCTCCTTTATCTTGTCGTAGGCCATCTGGATACGCCCGCCCAGTTCGGGGAGGATCATCACCCTGAGGTATTCGTTTTCCAGGAAAACGGCCTGGTAGGGCTTCTCTTCGCAGACGTCGCAGATCTTCTCAACGACAGGGTAGGGATACACGGCGCCGCTGCTCCCCTGGTAGACGCGCTTTTCCAGAAATACGGGGTTCTTTTCCGGTTGGCCTGTACCGTAAGTAGGTAAAAGGATCTCCTCTTTCCACACGTTCACTTTCTTGTCCATATCCCTTATTTCGTTAATTCTTTTTCAATCTCTTCGAGGCTTTTCCCCTTTGTTTCGGGCAACAGGGCACGGATAAAGAGGAATCCGGCCAGGCAGATACCGCCATACACCCAGAACGTACCGGAGGCTTTCAGCCACTCGTTCAACAGGGGGAACGTATAGGTCAGCAAGAAACAGGCCGCCCACAGCGAAAAGGTCGACAGCGCCATCGCCGCCCCACGTATCTGCGCCGGAAATATCTCCGACAGCACCACCCACACCACCGGCGCCAGCGACATCGCATAGCAGGCGATCGCCAATACCACCAGGCACAGCATCGGCCAACCGCTCACCCCGACGTAATAACACATACCCATCACGGCATAGATCACCGCCAGCCCCGACGCCCCGGCAAGCATCAACGCCCGACGCCCCCATCGGTCTACCGTATAAATGGCCACAAACGTAAACGCCACATTCGTAACGCCCGTCACCACAATATTCATCAGCACATCGGATACGGCATAGCCGGCGGCGGAGAAAATCTCGTGCGCATAGTTGAAGATCACATTGATCCCGCACCATTGCTGGAATATGGCCAGGACGATCCCGATGAGCAGGACGCGCCGCACGTTGGGCCGCAGCAACGTTTTCCAGTCGCCCTTCCCCCTCCCTTGAGGCAGCGCGCGGATCTCGTCCATCTCCTTGTCGGCATGACGCGCTCCCCCGATCCGGGCAAAGACCATCCGCGCCGGCGCCTCCTTGCCGTTGATGGCCATCCAGCGCGGGCTTTCGGGGATAACGAATGTCAGGATAAAGAATAGCGCAGCGGGGATCAGCTCCGCCCAGAACATCCAGCGCCACGCCCTGTCGATCGCTTCGGCAGTCAGTATGCCGCTATCGGGCATGAAATAGGCGCCAATCCGCCAGTTGGCCAACTGAGCGGCTAAGATACCCAGTACGATAGTCAGTTGGTTCAACGAAACGAACCGCCCCCTGACGGCAGCCGGCGACACCTCGGCAATATAGATAGGCGAAATATTGGAGGCGATCCCAATCCCGAATCCCCCCAGGATACGGTAGAGGACAAACCAGGTAAAGCCGCCGGTCGCCCCCGTCCCGTAGGCCGAGACGACAAACAGCGCCGAAGCGATGATCAGCATCTTCTTCCTCCCGTAGCGGTCGCTCCACGCCCCCGCCATCCATGCCCCGGCCAGGCAACCGGCCAGTGCGCTGCTCATCGCCCACCCCCTGAGGGCGGCAGAGGCCTCCAACCCGAAAAAGGGTTCGTAAAAGATCTTCGCCCCCCCGATGACCACCCAGTCATACCCGAAAAGCAACCCTCCCATAGCCGAAACCAGGGTAATCAGCAATAAATAGCCCGTATTCCTCTTCTCCATAATATATATAGTATAATGTTGACAGACAAAATAAGGCAGAAAGTAAAAGAGAAAAAATAGACAAAAAAAATAATTGATGGACTATCTTACGCTAATAAGTCTCTTAAGTCTCTTAAAATTCTTAAGATTCTTAAGCCTCTTAAGATTCTTAAGATTCTTAAGAATGAGTGAGTAAGAATAATAACTACCTTTACGCCACTTATTATCTAAAAAAGGTATGACATGTTAAAACAATATTCCACGCTGTTATGCGCCGTAGCGACCGCTCTATTGGCCGTTCTGCCGGCGCCGCCCGTGACGGCACAAAATATCGTCACCATTTTCGGGCAGGAGAAAATCGAGAAGACCGAGGAGGGAGAGGTCGTTCACAACTTCCGTAAGGGATTGCTGTTGCCGGGCGGCGTCAATCCCGGTATCCTCTTTAACGGACAGGATATGGTCGCATGGCTGTATGCGACAGGCCGCTTCAAGACGCCCAAAGCCGGGGACTCCCTGGCCTACAGCTATCCCAACGTCGTTCAGAACGCAGGCCGAGACAGGCAGCGTTTCGCCGGCGGACAGGATGGCCAACGACGCTTCGCTTTCCCTCCCCAGTGGAAATGGGCGGAGATAGAGGCTGATTCCATCCACCGCTTCCAGCATCCATCCATGCGGTCGGCCTACCTCTATACGGCATACGATTCGCCCAAAGAGCAGCTCCTTCTCCTGGAGACCAGCGGGGGAACGCGCAGTTATATCAACGGCTTTCCACACGAGGGCGATCATTACGATTTCGGCTATACGCTGATTCCCGTCAAGCTGAAAAAGGGGCTGAACGAAGTCGTGCATACGCCGGGGCGTTTCGGGCGGGTAACGGCGAAACTCGTAAAACCCCGTAAACCCGTCCTGTTCACCCTGCGCGACATGACGCTCCCCGACATCATCATCGGGGAAGGGGACGCGAAATGGGCGGCTATACGTATCGTCAACGCCACCGAAAAGCCATTGAAAAACCTCCGCATCCGCGCCACCCTCTCCAGCGGTGAGCAGGCCGAATATGCCACGGAAGAGATCATGCCGCTAACCGTCAGAAAGGTGAAATACAAACTGCCGGCCGTAGACCCGGGGCGTACACCCGGCGATGTGACGGCCCATCTGGAGCTGATCGACCGCTCGGGGAAGACCGTCGACCGGGCGGAGGTCACCCTGCACCAGGTACTGCCCGCCGTCCATCATGAGCGGACGTTCGTCAGCCGTATCGACGGCAGCGTGCAATACTTTAGCGTAGCTCCCGCCCTGCGGGACACTCCAGGAGAGACCAGGGCGTTGACGCTGAGCGTCCATGGGGCAGGCGTTGAAGCGCGTAGCCAGGCACGGTCGTACGACCGTAAAGCGTGGACGGATATCGTAGCGGCCACCAACCGTCGGCCTTACGGCTTCAATTGGGAAGAGTGGGGACGGATCGACGGGCTTGAAGTCCTCGAAGAGGCGAAGCGGATATTCCAGCCGGATCCCTCTAAAATATACCTCACCGGACACTCCATGGGCGGCCATGGCGCCTGGTTCCTGGGAACGACCTATCCCGACCTCTTTGCCGCCATCGCACCCTGTGCCGGTTATCCCGACATCGCGACTTATGGACGGGGAGCGGCTGACGACATACACCGCAACCACCCCCTTTACGAAGCCTTTGAGAGAGGCGCCAATGCCGGGCGTACCGTTACGCTGGTCGAAAACCTGAAACAGTCCGGCGTCTATATCTTCCATGGCAGCGCCGACAGGGTCGTCCCGACGGAACAGGCGCGGAAGATGCGCGAAACGCTGGCCAAATTCCATACCGATTTCTGCTATTACGAATACCCGGGGGGCGAACACTGGTTCGGCAACATCAGTATGGACTGGCCGTTGATCTTCGACTTCTTTTCCCACCACGCAATCCCCGCCCTCCACGAAGTGAAAGAGATTGATTTCCACACCGCATCCCCCGCTATCTCGGCGTCGGACTACTGGATACGGGTAGAGCAGCAGGTAGAGCCTTACCGCTTTACCCACCTGAAAGCGACACAGGATAAAGACACCATAAAGATTGAGAAAGCGGAAAATGCCGCCTTGCTCGTGCTCGACATCCCGGCATTACGCCCCGCATCCGAAGCGGTCACCGTGGATATCGACGGGAAGCGGCTCACTCTTCCGGCAAACCGGAAAGCCATCCTCGCCCTGACCGGCGGCACATGGAACAGCATCGACCGCATTGACCCGAAACAGAAATACGCCCTCCGCTACGGCGGCTTCAAACAGGCATACGACAACCACGTCGTCTTTGTCTACGCCACCAGAGGCAATGCAAAAGAAAACGAATGGTACCGCAACAAAGCCCGGTTCGATGCCGAAACGTTCTATTACCGCGGGAACGGCTCAGTCGACGTCATCCCCGACACAGATTATACGCCTGCCGCCTATAAAGACCGCAACGTAGTCGTCTATGGCAACAGGAACAACAACAGCGCATGGCCCCTCCTGCTGAAAGAGTGCCCCATTCAGGTTGGCAACGGGGAAATCACCGCAGGCGGCCATGCGTACCGGGGCGACGACCTGGCAACCTGCTTCATCTACCCCCACCCCGAAAGCGATACGGCGTCGGTAGGCGTTGTGGCCGGGACGGGTGATGCCGGTATGCGCGCCACCTCCCCGAACAATTACATCTCCG
>JAISRY010000041.1 GCA_031273385.1 Tannerellaceae bacterium
CCTCACAGGGAAACACCTTCGGTGTTATGTCCAGTGTAGTCTGTCCATACCCCGCTCTGCGCTCCGCTTGAACGGGGTTATTTAGAGGCAACGCCTCCGGCGTTTGGTCACAGAAGACAAAATCGAATGCATTGATTATCAGGAGAAACACACCCGTCATAAACGCAGTGAAGCAATCCAGGAGTGCGACACACAGACGCACTTCTGGATTGCTTCACTACGTTCGCAATGACGGGTACTACTTAGTTATAATCGGCTGTAAATCAACGCAATCGCCGTCATTTCCCTTTTTGATAAACCTGGTTTATTGGGTACTCGCAATGACGGACACCACTTAATTATAATCGGCTGGAAATCAAGTAATCGCCGTCATTTCCCTTTTTGATAAACCTGGTTTATTGGGTACTCGACATGACGTTTTTGTAGACCCAATCCTGCGCCTGGTTGTCGTCTCGTTCCGCCTGGTTGTCGGTGTGTCAATGTAGAGACGCAAAATCTTGCGTCTCTACGGCTATTCACTATTCACTATTCACTATTCACTGTTCACTATTCACTATGTCCATTGTTCGCTTTCCCGGATAAAAGTGTTACCTTTGCAGTCCAAAAGGGTAGATCATGAGTGACCAACGTTACAATCTTCGTGGCGTGTCAGCCTCTAAGGAGGATGTTCATCGCGCTATTAAACATATTGATAAAGGGCTGTTTCCGAAAGCGTTCTGTAAAATTATACCGGATGTTTTGGGGAATGATCCCGACTATTGTAATATTATGCATGCGGATGGGGCGGGGACGAAATCCTCCCTCGCTTATATGTATTGGAAAGAGACGGGCGATCTCTCCGTATGGAAAGGAATCGCACAGGATGCATTGATTATGAATATTGATGACCTGCTGTGCGTCGGGGCGACAGACAATATCCTGGTCTCGTCGACGATCGGGCGGAATAAACTGTTGATACCTGGGGAGGTGATCTCCGCTATTATCAATGGGACGGACGAACTGCTCGCCGGACTGCGCGAGATGGGTATCGGCTGTTATGCTACGGGCGGGGAGACGGCCGATGTGGGCGACCTGGTACGCACGATTATTGTGGACAGCACGGTGACGTGCCGGATGAGGCGGTCGGAGGTCATTGATAACGGCCATATCCGCGGCGGCGACGTGATTGTGGGGATGGCCTCTTATGGGCAGGCGGATTATGAAATGGGTTATAACGGAGGGATGGGCAGTAACGGGCTTACTTCCGCCCGCCATGATGTGTTTGCCCATTATTTGGCGGCGAAATACCCCGAAAGCTACGATCCGGCGTTGCCCGGCGAGCTGGTCTATTCCGGCCGCCTGGCGCTGACCGAGCAGATAGAGGGGCTTGGCGTCGATGCGGGGAAGCTGGTGTTGTCGCCCACGCGGACGTATGCGCCGGTGATCAAGGCGGTACTCGACAGCTGCCGGCCGGCTATCCATGGGATGGTACACTGTTCGGGAGGCGCACAGACGAAAGTCATGCATTTTGTGGAGAATAAGCGGGTCGTGAAGAATAACCTTTTCCCCATACCCCCTCTTTTCCGTCTGATTCAGGAACAGAGCGGGACGTCGTGGAGCGAAATGTATAAGGTATTTAATATGGGACACCGGATGGAGGTCTACCTGTCGCCCGAACGGGCGGACGAGGTGATCGGGATCAGCCGGGGCTTCGGGATAGAGGCGCGGGTGGTCGGCTTTGTGGAAGAGGCCGGAGCGAATGAGTTGATTATTGAAAGCGAGAAAGGGCGCTTTATTTATTGAATATAGATGGCTGAAAGCAATTTGTTAAGCAGGTTGGACGGGCTGGCAAGCCGTTTTGAAGAGATCGGTACGCTGATTACCGATCCGGAGGTGATTGCCGATATGAAACGGTTTGTCCGCTTGAACAAGGAATACCGCGATCTGGAGAAGATTGTCCTTGCCGGCATCGAATACAAGAGGGTATTGGACGGGGCGAGGGAGGCCAGGGAATTGTTGGAGACGGAGCAGGATCCCGAGATGCGGGAGATGGCGCGTGAAGAGATGGAGGACTGCCAGGCGCGTATCCCCGGATGGGAAGAGCGGATCAAGCTGTTGCTGGCTCCTGCCGATCCCCAGGATGAGAAAAATGCGATCGTCGAGATACGGGGCGGAACGGGCGGCGACGAGGCGGCTCTTTTTGCCGGCGACCTCTACCGCATGTATGTCAGATACTGCGAAAACAAGGGGTGGAAAGTCGAGCTGACCAGTTATGCCGAGGGGGCGGCCGGCGGCTTTAAGGAGATTATTTTTACGGTCAGCGGCGAGGGCGTATATGGCATATTGAAATATGAATCGGGCGTGCATCGCGTACAGCGGGTTCCGCAAACGGAGATGCAGGGGCGCGTGCATACCTCCGCCGCGACGGTGGCCGTGCTTCCCGAAGCGGAAGAGTTTGACGTGGAGGTCAGGGAACAGGACATACGTACCGATATCTTTTGCGCCTCCGGGCATGGCGGGCAGTCGGTCAATACGACCTATTCGGCGATCCGGCTGGTACATATCCCGACAGGTATTACGGTACAGTGCCAGGACGAAAAGTCGCAGTTGAAGAACAGGGCGAAAGCGCTTGTCGAGCTGCGAAGCCGTATCTATAATATGGAGTACCAGAAATACCTGGACGAGATATCCTCCAAGCGCAAGACGATGGTCTCTTCGGGCGACCGCTCGGCCAAGATCCGTACCTATAACTATCCGCAGGGGCGCGTCACCGACCACCGCATCAACTATACCATCTATAACCTGTCCGCTTTTATGGACGGCGATATCCAGGATTGTATCGACCACCTGATCGTTGCCGAGAATGCGGAGCGGCTGAAAGAATCCGAACTATAAATATAAAGGGTGAATAACATGAATAAAGAGCAGTTGTTTGAACATATCAAAAGGAAGCAGTCTTTCCTTTGTATCGGCTTGGACACGGATATAAAGAAGATCCCCCAACACCTGTTGGTGGAAGAGGATCCGCTGTTCGCCTTTAATAAAGCGATTATTGATGCGACCGCCGCCTGTTGCGTCGCCTACAAGCCGAACCTTGCCTTTTATGAAAGCCTGGGGGTAGTCGGGATGTCCGCTTTTGAGAAGACCGTCGCCTATCTTCGCGAGCACTACCCCGACCAGTTCATTATTGCGGACGCCAAACGCGGCGATATCGGGAATACGTCGGGGATGTACGCCCGTTCGTTCTTCGAGCATGTCCGGGTGGATGCCGTTACGGTCGCCCCCTATATGGGCGAAGACAGCGTGAAACCCTTTCTGGTTTATCCGGGAGGGTGGGTGATCCTGCTGGCGCTGACGTCGAACGGCGGTGCGCAGGATTTCCAGATGACGGAGCTGGCGGATGGCAGCCGCCTGTTTGAAAAGGTATTGAAGACCTCCAGGGAGTGGGCGACCGACGAACGGCTGATGTATGTCGTCGGCGCGACGCAGGCCAGGATGCTGCTCGACGTGCGCAGGCTTGTGCCGGATCACTTCCTGCTCGTGCCGGGCGTCGGTGCGCAGGGGGGTAGCCTGCAGGAGGTCGTCCGCTACGGGATGAACGACCGGTGCGGATTGCTGGTAAACTCTTCCCGCGCGGTGATCTATGCGGATAGCGGCCGTGATTTTGCGCGGGCGGCGGGAAAGGAGGCCTATGTTATACAACAGGAAATGGCCTGTTGCCTGCGGGAAAGAGGAATTATTCCTGTCAAGTCGTAGCAAAGTCAATATTTTTTCTCAACTTTGCAAATTGTACAGTCACAACAAACTAAAATGAGTAATGGAGTTTTCTGCTCAGCAAATAGCTGATCTTTTGAATGGAACAGTCGAGGGCGATCCTGATGTAAGGGTAAACGCTTTCGCTAAAATAGAAGAGGGCAAACCCGGTGCGTTGTCTTTTTTGGCAAATCCCAAGTACGAGCATTATATGTATACGACCGAAGCGGGGGTTGTTTTGGTGAATCAGGATTTTACGCCATCCGCTCCGGTGAAGCCGACGTTGATACGGGTTGCCAATGCCTACGCCGCGTTAGCTGTCCTGCTGGATATGGCGGATCAGTCGAAGAAAAAGAGCGCCGGCATAGATTCCGGCGCGTTTATTCATGCATCTGTTTCGATGGGGGACGACTGCTATGTGGGGAACTTTGCCTATATCGCCGAACATGCGAAGATCGGGAAGAACTGCAAAGTCTATCCCCATGCCTATATCGGCGAGCATGTCACGATCGGGGACGGGTGTATCCTTTATCCCCATGCGACCGTATACGAGGGGTGTGTGATTGGGAACAACTGTATCCTGCACGCCGGTTCGGTGGTTGGTTCCGACGGCTTCGGGTTTGCTCCCGAAGAGGGAGGTAATTATAAAAAGATACCCCAGTTGGGGAATGTCACGCTGGAAGACGATGTGGAAATCGGCGCGAATACGACGATTGACCGGGCGGTGATGGGCTCTACGATCATCCGCAAGGGGGTCAAGCTGGATAACCTGGTGCAGATCGCCCATAACGTCGAGGTGGGCGAATGTACGGTGATGGCGGCGCAGACGGGCATCTCCGGTTCGGTGAAGATCGGCTCGCATTGCCGGTTTGGCGGACAGGCCGGGCTGGCCGGGCATTTACGGATAGGCGACGGCGTATCTGTCGGCGCACAATCGGGCATTATCAGCAATGTGGAGAGCGGGCGCAGCATATTGGGAGCGCCGGCCATCGACTCGAAAGCCTTTATGCGGTCGAGCGTTATTTTCAGCCGCCTGCCCGACATGTACCGCACCATCGGACAGTTGCAGCGAGAAATAGAACAGTTGAAAGAAAAGATTAATAAATAAAACTATAGGAGATATGCTCAAACAAAAGACACTTGCGGCAAGTTTCTCTTTACAAGGCAAAGGTTTGCATACCGGGTTAAGTATCCATATCACCTTTCATCCGGCTCCGGACAACCATGGGTACAAGATTAAGCGCGTCGACCTGGAGGATCAGCCCGTCATCGAAGCATGGGCGGAGAATGTAGCCTGTACCCAAAGGGGTACCGTTATATCTAAAAACGGCGTACAGGTCAGTACCATCGAACACGCGATGGCGGCGCTGTATGCTTTTGAGATTGACAACTGCCTGATCGAAGTCGACGCCCCCGAATTTCCCATCCTTGACGGGAGTTCGCGTTTCTTTGTCGAAGAGATACAAAAAGCGGGTATTGTAGAACAGGAGGCGACCAAGGATTATTATATCGTCAAACAGAAAATAGAGGTAAGGGATGAGGAGACCGGCTCTTCCCTGATCCTGCTTCCGGATGATAAGTTCAGCGTTCATGTTCTGATCTCTTTCGATTCGCCGGTTCTTTCCAACCAACATGCCACGCTGAACGACCTGAGCGGCTTCGCCGACGAGGTGTCGGCTTCGCGGACGTTCGTCTTCGTGCGCGAGATAGAGGCGTTGTTGAATAATAACCTGATAAAAGGCGGCGACCTGGATAATGCGATTGTTATCTATGACCAGGAAATGCCCCGGGAATCGTTGGAGAAGCTGGCGCAGGAGGTCAATATCCCGTATAAGGACATCCGTTCGCTGGGGTATATCAACAATAAACCGCTGGTATTCGACAACGAGCCGGCACGCCATAAGCTGATTGATGTGATCGGCGATATCGCGCTGATCGGCAAACCGATCCGGGGGCGTATCATTGCGACCCGTCCGGGGCATAAGATCAATAACCAGTTGGCGCGTATGATCCGGAAAGATATCAAGCTGAACGAGGTACAGGCGCCGGTGTATGATCCGAGCGCCGCGCCGGTGATGGACGTTTACCGGATCAAGGAGCTGTTGCCCCACCGTTATCCGTTCCTGTTGGTGGACAAGATTATTGAATTGAACGGGAATTATATTGTCGGGATTAAGAATATTACGGTGAACGAACCCTTTTTCCAGGGACATTTTCCGCAGGAGCCGGTGATGCCGGGCGTGCTGCTCGTCGAAGCGATGGCGCAGACCGGTGGGCTGCTGGTATTAAACTCGGTCGATGAGCCGGAGCGTTATTCGACTTACTTTATGAAGATTGACAATGTGAAGTTCCGTCAGAAAGTCGTTCCCGGCGATACGTTGATTTTGCGTCTGGAGCTGTTGTCGCCTATACGCAGGGGCATCTCTACGATGAAAGGGCATGTCTTTGTGGGGGAGAGGCTGGTTACCGAAGCGGAATTTATGGCACAAATCATTAAAAATAAATAATTCAAAAAGATGATGACTCACTCTCCTCTATCTGTTGTCCATCCTGAAGCGCGCATAGGCCAAAATGTCACCATTGGGGCGTTTGTCGTGATTGAAAAGGATGTTGTAATCGGCGACAACTGTCGCATCTATCCACACGTGACGATTCTGGACGGCGCACGCATCGGAAACAACTGTAATATCTTCCCCGGGGCGGTAGTGGCCGGTATACCGCAGGATCTGAAATTTGCCGGAGAGAGGACGACGGCGGAGATCGGGGATAATACGACGATCCGCGAATGTGTGACGGTGAATCGCGGAACGGCGTCGAAAGGGAAAACGGTCATTGGCCGCCATTGCCTGATTATGGCCTATTCGCATGTCGCGCACGATTGCGTATTGAAAGACCATATTATCCTGGGCAATGCCTCGCAACTGGCCGGCGAGGTCGAAATAGACGATTACGCGATTGTGAGCGGAGGGAGCCTGGTGCATCAGTTTACCCGCATATCGCGGCATGTGATGGTACAGGGCGGCTCCCGCGTGGGGAAAGATATCCCGCCCTATACGCTGATCGGGCGGGAGCCTATCGTCTATTGCGGGATCAACATCGTCGGGTTGCGCCGCCGGGGGTTCACCAACGACCAGGTGTTTCTTATCCAAGATATTTACCGTACGCTGTATACCCGCGGCTTAAACAATACGGAAGCCATAAAATGTATAGAGACCGAATATGGCTCGAGCGAAGAGCGGGATTTGATCCTGAACTTCATCAAGTCGTCAAACCGTGGGATCGTCAGGGGGTCGATCGACGAATAGGGGATCTGTTTTTTATTTATTTATGGTGAACGGATCGGATATTTTTTCTTATTTTTGAAGCAATAAACATATAGGCTATGATATTTAGGTTTCTTATCTTATCTGATGAAGCGAGTGATTTCATCCGTGAAATTAAAATCGACGCAGAGGCTTCTTTTCTGGACCTGCACAACGTCATCCTTGATTCTGTCGCCTACGCAAAGGATCAGATGACCTCATTCTTTGTTTGTGACGACGATTGGGGAAAGAAAATTGAAATCACATTAGTGGATATGGGTTCCTCTTCCGAGGAAGACAACTACATTATGGAAGATACCCTTTTGGAAGAGCTGCTGGAAGATGAGGGGCAGAAGCTGCTTTACGTCTTCGACTATTTGACGGAGCGCGCCTTTTTTATGGAACTTCGTGAAATCATTCCGGGGAAAAACCTGGATAAGCCGCTGATCAGCAGGACGGGAGGATTGCCTCCGCCACAAGTGGTCGACTTTGAGGAGGCGAATCAAAAGAACGCGTTGACAGACCTTTTCAACGAGGATTTCTATGGCGATTCGGAATATGATATGGACGAACTGGATAAAGACGGGTTTGAAGGGCTTGACGAAGTGAATGGCAACGCTTTCGAAGAAGACACATTCTGACAACATCCTTATAGTACTGCTTGGGCCGACGGGCGTCGGGAAAACGGAACTCAGCCTGCGGCTCGCCGAACGACTGGGCTCCCCGGTAATCTCTGCCGACTCCCGCCAGCTATACAAAGGCCTCTCTATCGGCACGGCCGCTCCATCGCCCCGGCAGATGGCGCGGGTGAAACATTATATGGTCGGGATGCTTGAACTTGACGGCTATTATAGCGCGAGCCACTTTGAAACGGATGTGCTGACGCTGTTGCAGGAACTGCATGAAACGATACCGGCCGTTGTGATGACGGGCGGTTCGATGATGTATATTGATGCCGTCTGCAAAGGGATCGACGATATGCCGACGGTTGCGCCCGAGATACGAAACGCCATCTATTCCCAGTTTGAACGGGAGGGGCTTGCCCCCCTTTTACAGGAGCTGGAGAGACTGGATCCCATTCATTATCACGAAGTGGACAGGATGAACCACAAACGGGTGATCCATGCTGTCGAGGTTTGCCGCACGACGGGTAAACCCTATTCCTCTTTCCGCACGAACAGCCGCAAAGAGCGCCCGTTCAGGATCCTCAAGATCGGGCTTACGCGGGAGCGGGAAGAGCTGTACGACCGCATCAACCGGCGTGTTGACCACATGATGGAGAACGGTTTGCTCGATGAAGCATGTAGCGTCTATCCCTTTAAACAACTGAACGCCCTGAATACGGTAGGGTATAAGGAGCTGTTCCGCTACCTGGATGGCGACTGGCCATTGGAAACGGCTGTAGAGAAGATAAAAAGCAACTCCCGCCAATATGCCCGCAAACAGCTGACCTGGTTCAGGCGGGACAGTGAAATCACCTGGTTTCATCCCGCAATGGAAACGGAAATCATGGCGCATATCCGGCAGGCGATGCGCCCGTAAAGGGTGAAATACCATATTCATGGTATGCCGGTACTCCTGCGTATCCGGTACCTTTGCCGTCAAATTGGAAGTAAGATGAAAAAGATAATCCAGAGTTTACCTTTCCGCCTGGCGGTTGCCATGCTTGCCGGTATAGGCGCCGGCCTTGTGGCGAACCAGACCGTGATGCAGGTCGTAATCACGCTGCAGAACCTGCTGGGCGCCGTCATTATGTTCACCATCCCATTGATTATTATCGGGTTTATTGCGCCGTCGATCACAAAGCTCGGCAGCAACGCCTCAACCCTTTTGGGTATCGCCCTTTTGCTGGCCTACCTGTCCAGTGTGGGGGCTTCGCTTTTTTCCGTTGCTTCGGGTTATGCGATCTTGCCGCACCTGCATATTGAGAACGTGGCGGGCGATCACCGGCCTTTGCCGGAAATGCTGTTCGACCTCAGGATTCCGCCCCTTATGCCGGTGATGAGCGCGTTGTGCTTTTCCATCCTGATCGGCGTGGCGGCGACATGGCGGCGTGCCGGCCGGATTATCGCCGCCCTGGACGAGTTTCAAGGCATCGTGCTGCTGATCGTTACCCGGATTATTATCCCGATCCTGCCCTTTTTTATTGCCTGTACGTTTTGTACGCTGTTTTATGAGGGGGTGATAACGAAGCATCTTCCGGTATTTCTGGCTGTCATCCTGTTGGTCATGGTCGGCCATTTTATCTGGATATCGCTCCTTTACCTCCTGGCGGGGGTGTATGCGAAGAAGAACCCGTTTCGTGTGTTGCGCCATTATGGGCCGGCGTATATGACGGCTGTCGGCACGATGTCGTCGGCGGCGACATTGCCGGTGGCGCTCAGTTGTGCACAGAAGTCCGATGCCTTGCGCCGTGATATGATCGACTTCGGCATTCCGTTGTTTGCCAACATACACCTGTGCGGGTCGGTACTGACGGAAACCTTTTTTGTGATGGCCGTTTCCCAGACGCTTTACGGAAGCCTCCCCCCGCTCTCATCCCTTGTCTTGTTCAGTATCCTGCTGGGGATATTTGCCATTGGCGCTCCCGGCGTCCCGGGCGGCACGGTGATGGCTTCGCTGGGGCTGATCGTCAACGTCCTCGGTTTCGATGCCTCCGGCACAGCCCTGATGCTGACCATCTTCGCCCTGCAAGACAGCTTCGGCACCGCCTGCAACGTCACAAGCGACGGCGCCCTGACATTGATCCTGAGCCGGTACAGCTCACGGCGGGGAGAGGAGGTCACCTGACCACCCACCGCGCGTCGTGTACGTAGGTGTTCGGGCGGTGGTAGTGGAGGTCGTTTTCTTCGGGGATTTTGAGTTGGAAAGTTTTTCCTCCGGTGGTTAGTTTGGTGTCGCGCAGCCAGGGGTTAAACCGTTTCAGGTCGGCGTAGGTGATTCCCTGGTTCTTTGCGAAAGCAGACAGGTCGGCGATATCGGCGGATACGGGTACCTCTTTTGTATGGATCGGTTTATACAAATCCTGCGCTCCTATGACGAAACCATATTTATAGGGGTTTTCAAAGATCTGTTTGATCGCCATGATCCGGTAGACGTAACGGGAGGTCTCTTCCACCAGCCACAGGTCGAAAGCGTTGTTTGCGTTTTGCTTCGTCAATTCTCCGCTGATACGTCCCATGCCGGCATTGTAGGAGGCCGCAACGCTGGCCCAGTCGTTGTATTGGGCATAGGCCTCTTTCAGGAATTTGCAGGCGGCGACGGTCGCTTTTTCCACATGGCAGCGTTCGTCCACCGTCGGGGTAATGGCCAGCCCGTATTGCCGTCCCGTCGCTTCCATAAACTGCCATGTCCCTACGGCACGCGCCGGCGACGAAGCGCGCGGATCCAAATGGCTTTCTATCACCGCCAGGTACTTGAAATCGTCCGGAACTCCGTTCGCCCTCAGGATGGGTTCGATCAGAGGGAAGTAGCGGTTGGCGCGTTTGATAAGCAGCATGGTCGTGGAGTGGAAATAGGTGAAACTACTCAACTCCCTGTCGAACCCCTCGTGCATATTGTAGCGCGTGATATCAATGGGCTTTCCGCAAAAAAGCGCCGAAGAGGGGACTTCCGGCGAAGCCGTCATGGACAGCACGACAGGGTGGTCTTCCAGCACCTTTTTCGAGTCGGTAGAACTAACGGCGAGAACCGTCACAAGTGTGATCAACGCACAGCTTGCGAGTGTGATCATATTATTCTTCTTCGATAATGGCATCTTGTATTCTTTTAGATCTGATGATATTGATATCTCCTTTTTTCAGATAGGATTCCCCATCTGCTCCTTTTGCTTCAATCACATAAAAATAGACGCCCGGCGGGACATATTTTCCCCCCTTTTTCCCGTCCCATCCCAGCGAGGGATCCGTCCAGCGGAACATTTCCACCCCCGAGCGGTTAAATATCCATCCTTTAAAGGAGACGATGGATTTGTAGGCGACCTTAAACTCGTCGTTGACTCCCGGCGATACGCCGGGCGAAAAGACATTCGGTACGTCAAGCATGGATTCCGTGATCTTTATCTCGAACGTTTTCGTGGCGTCCACACACGCTCCCGTCCGGTCGCCGACCTCCAGGAGAGCTGTATATGTCCCGCCCTTTTCAAAGGTATAGGACACCTCTTCGCCGGTATAGCGGATCAACACATCGTCGGGCGTGTCGTTGTTCCATATTTTCCATATATATAATGAAGCGACGGGCGAGTTGGCATATCCGCTGAAACGGATCGTTACCGGAGCGGAAAGTTTCTCACCGTCGGAGACCAGGTTTGTCCCGAAAGAGGAGACCATCGTTGTGTCGGCATGGGTTTCTATGGCGACGGTCTCGAAGAAAGGGGTCGTTATGGATTGTTCGACATCGAAATGGCGGGCGTAAAGATCGCCGGCCAGCCGGAACTCGGTATCTGTCAGCGGTGGCGGAGAGAGGATATGCCGCAACGGGTTTCCGGTACGTTCGGTATTGGTTTTGGGGGAGAACTGCTTCCCCTCTTCGCTCCACTCCAGGGTGTTGTAGGTCAACTCAAATTCTCGTTCCAGCTCCCTCCTCAGCCCTGTTGCGGGAAGCGAATAGTACATCGGCTCCATCACGATCTTCCCGTTGAACCACAGTTCGGTACAGGCATTCTCCGGCTTCTCCACATAAAAATCCTGCATGTCGACGACATACCTGCTGTAATCGATAATCCAGATAAACCGGCTCAACTGCCCCGCCTCCTCTACAAAATAGCCATATCCCTCTTCGGGACGATCCACGACCGACTGCGTACCGGCCTGCGTACTGGCGACGGCTTCCGCTTCCAATGCGTTGGTTTTGTAGCGAAACCATTTGTGGGAGGTGGAAGAAGAGCTATATTTCAATTCGACATTTTCCATGCCATAGACCAGGTATACTTTCAGCCTGTTGGCCGTATCGTCAATCACCTCATACGGCGTCCCTCTTCCTCCCGTCACCGAATATTGCGCATGTAACGTATACGTAAACAGGAGCATACAAAACAAGAGAGTCCGCATTATGTGTTTTATCTTTACCATATTCTCACCTTATTAGCGTTCAAAATTAGTATTTTATGCCGACATACACTATCTTTGCCGCAAATATTCCGATAAACCGATGGACAAGATTTGTATTTATATGCTGGCTTTTTTAACTGGTTTAACCGGCATGACGCTTTACGCTCAGGAAAACGAAAGGCAGGCTGTAATTATTAACGGTCAAAGCGATGATATATTTTATCATACGATTGAGCGGGGGCAGACCGTTTATGCTATTGCCACCATGTATGAAGTCAGCGTGGAAGATATCTACCGCCTGAATCCCGAAAGCCGCAACGGGATAAGAGCCGGCGCGACGCTGCGGGTGCCACAGAAAGGGCTGGCAACGACGCCCACCGTCATTCCCGGCGAACCGCTTTACACCTTTCATACGATCCAACCCAAAGAGACGCTCTATTCCATGTCGGTGAAATACAATGTCCCCGCCGCCGATATTATTGCGGCCAACCCGGGGTTGTCCGTATCGACCTTTACCATTGGAAAGACCATCCGCATCCCACCCACGGAGATCGCCAACCTGCCCGGCAGGGAGATACAAACCGTCACCAGGGAGATGGAATATACCATCGACAAGAAAGAGACCATGTACCGGATTACCCGTAAATTCAATATCTCAAGCGACGAGCTGATCAGGAGGAATCCGCAACTGAAGGACGGGGTGAAAGCCGGGATGGTCATCAAGATACCGGTACAGGCGGAAGAGGCCGTCATACGTACGGCGCCCCAGGCAAGGGAAAGAGAGGTCAATGCCCTGTTGTCCGAGCCTAAAGAGGTCAACCGCGTGAACCGGATACGTGTCGCCCTGCTATTGCCCTTTACGTCGGATGATGCCGCCGCTTCGACGACAACCCCCCGCTTTGTCGAATATTATGAGGGACTGTTGCTTGCGATAGACAGCTTGCGCAACCTGGGCATATCCGTAGACCTGACCGTCCGTGATACGGGAAGCGGGAGACGGAGACTGGATAACATACTGAAAGAAGAGGCGTTATTAAACGCCCATCTGATTATCGGAGCCGTACAAAACGACCAGATCAAGCCGGTAGCCGATTTTGCCAAAGCGCACAACATCAAATATGTCATCCCGTTCACCTCCAGAAACGACGACGTACTCTCCAATTCATGCATATTCCAGGTCAATACGCCCCATTCCTATTTATATGCGAAAGCGGCGCAAACGGGTTGCGACCTGTTTGCGGGCGACAATATTATCTTTGTCGACACGAAAGATAAAGACGATAAGACCGAATTTATCCGGACGTTCAAACAGGAGTTGGCCGGACGGAATATCGCATTTAAAGAGCTGTCGTATCGTGCGGAGGGCTTCGTCGAAGATATGGAATCGTTGATGAGCGGGGAGAAACGGAACGTGATTATCCCCCTGTCGAGCGCAAGCGAGGCGTTTAACAAGATCAGGATTCCGCTCCGTATCGTGGTCGATACGCATCCCGAATACCGCGTCAGCCTGTTTGGTTACCCCGACTGGCAAACCTATACCAATGAATTTCTGGACGACTATTTCGCGTTGAACGCCTTTACATACACCCATTTCTATGCCGACAACATGTCGCCCGGCGTATTGGATTTTTATTCCAAATATACGATGTGGTACAGTAAAAGCCTCCTGAATACATTCCCCAAATACGGCATTTTAGGTTTCGATACCGGTATGTTCTTTTTGGGTGCGATCTACCAATATGGCTCAAACTTTGAAGACCATATAGATAAGATGCGCTATAAGTCCATTCAGACCGGTTTCGACTTTCAGCGTGTAAATAACTGGGGAGGCTTTGTGAATACAAACCTGTTTATTATACATTACGACAGGGATAATTATACCATCACACGACATCAGGTAAAATGAGGAGAATGAAGACACGGAGGATCATTTCAATAATAGGCCTAAGCCTGGCTTTGCTTGCGGAGGCGGACGGGCAAACCGCTTTCAGGAGGGAACTATCCATCGGCGGATCATTCGGGATGGGCATGTCTACCGTCAGTTTTGTCCCGAAAATCCAGGAAAACCAACTGTTGGGGCTTCAGGTAGGCATTACGGGACGCTGGCTGACGGAAAAGAATTTAGGGCTGATGGCTGAAATCAATTTCTCCCAACAGGGATGGGATGAGCAGTTCGACGACACGCAATACCATTATACCCGCCGGATCAATTATGTCGACATACCCATTATGACGCATATCTATTTCGGTAGTGGCCGCATCCGGTTTATCTTCAACCTGGGGCCGAAAGTGGGGTATGCCATGAGCGAACAGACGACGACGAATGTGAAGCAAGACGATGCCCTCCCGCCCAACAATGGCGAGAAAGCAACGATATTAAGGGATAAACCGTTGGAGAATAAGTTTGCATGGGGAATATGTGGCGGGCCGGGTATCGAACTGCGCACGAAAGCGGGGTATTTTATTCTGGAGGGCAGGTACTATTACGCCTTGGGCGATATCTTTCACAGCAAACGGGAAGACCCCTTTTCCATGTCTTCCAGTCAAGTAATCATGGGGAAACTCACCTACCTGATCCCCTTAACCAAACAAAAAAAGAGGTCACCTCAACCGCTCTAACGAACGAACCAACGCTTCGTCTGCCCCAATGCCGCGTATGGCCAGGTAATTCAGGATCAGACTGACCAGGGGAAACGACAGCGCTATCCTGACGTTGACCGACAGGTCGCCCAGCTCCCTCTTCATCGTCCAGACAAGAAAAGCGAAGAATCCGTAGAAACCGATCATCAACAGGGCGTTAAAGATGCATAGCCGTATCTGCAACATCCTTTTTCTATAGCAAAGAATCGTAAAAAAGGCCAGCAACGCAATGATCGCCGTCAAGGCAAAAAGCCCCCATACGGGATAAACCAGCTCAGCGTCCGGCGCACTGGAATGAACCCCCGATACGTCGAACGAATACACCGCCCCCCCCGCCTGCAAAACGGCGAGAGGCAGAAACGCCATACCAACGATCAGAAGTGTAATGATAAGCAGATAAACCGTTTGAATCCTTTGTAACATCGCTTTCCGGTTAAAATGTATTCTTGTCCTTTGCCGGATTCTTGAAATAAACTTTGCCCTCTTCATACTCCTGGGCGGCAATCAACGTCGCTTTCGGAAGCTTTTCGTAATAACGTGAAATCTCAATCTGCTCCCTGTTCTCAAAGACCTCTTCCAGGTTATCGTTGTATGAGGCAAACTCCTGAAGTTTCTTCTCCAGCTCATGCTTCATCTCTACCGAAATCTGGTTGGAACGCTTGGCGATAACCATCGTCGTTTCATAAATATTGCCTGTATCTGATGACAGTTTCATCATATCGCGTGTCACGGTGTTGACCGGAGCATTTGACTTTTTGTAATCCATATATCTGTTTTATAAATTAAATCATTAATAGCCGTCCGAAATACGCCTGTTCGAATAATTGAAATACCGCTGCGCCTGCTTCACATATTTGCCTTCGGGAAACTCGTTCATATAATTGTAGTATTCATCGACCACATCGCGGTAACGCCCCTGCAACTTCTCTTCCACACTGACTATAGCCAGGTCGTATTTCGACTGCAACATCAAATACATAAACTCTTCCCTGTATTTCGTGTACGGATAGTTCTTCAGGGCGTTCTGCGCCGTAATAATGGCCGAGAGGTAATTATTCCCCATATAGGTGCCCAGGTTATAATACAGGCGGGTAGCCATCAGCTCCTTATACACCAGCTTCTCCTGCAGCTCGAACAAAATGTTTTGCGCCTCTACCGCCCGTTCGGATTGCGGATAATATTCCATATACAGCTGAAGCTGATTGATCGCTTCGTGCGTTTGCGCCTGGTCTAAACGGTAATCAGGGGAATCGAGGTACAGGCCGTAGCCGGAATAGAAACGCGCCAGCTCGACATACTCGCCTTTCGGATAAGAGGTATAATATTGGTTGAAGTACTGCGACGCCGTCTGATAATCCGTCTGCCCGTAATAACTCTGCGCAAGGAGATACAGCGACTCTTCGGCATGGGGCGTCCCTTTGAATATGGTCACCAGTTCCTCCAGCAGAGTGGCGGATCTGGAATACTGTTTTGCATTGAAATACTTCTTTGCATACGAATATTTTAACTCATAGTCGGTACTCTTCAATATCTTGTTATATTCCCCGCAAGAGGAGAACATAACCAGTATCATCATCAAAAAACATATACTCTTTTTCATCCCTGTCTGTTTAACGTGCAAAATTAGCGTATCCCCGCCAATAAATAAAACACAAAACGTTAATATTTACAAGAGCCTGCATAAAATGTATCATTCTTACAACTTATACAGGTCGCTGGCGGCAAGTAAAGTCAGCTTATTGGCTGTTAATACGTCCGCGCACCGCCCGACGTCGTCGGGGCGGATAATCACATGCGCCGAATCGCCCTGCGCAAACGCGTACATATACTCGATAAATATACCGGCGCCGGTAATGATATCCATCGCCTTGGCCAGGGCGCCGGGGCGGTTGGGGCAATAAAGGCATACCACGTCGGTGATACTGACGGCGTAGAGCTGCTCGCGAAGAACCTCGATCGCCCTGTCCGTATCGGAAACGATCAGCCGAAGGATACCGAAGTCCGAACTTTCCGAAACGGTAAAGGCCGACATGTTTATCCCCGCATCGCCCAATATCTTTGCCACTTCCGTAAAACGGCCTTTCCTGTTTTCAAGAAAGATAGACAACTGTTTAATTAACATCGCTTTTTTACTTTTATAATGGTTAAACTAACTTCCGGTTGTCGATCACGTGCTGGGCTTTCCCCATGCTGCGCTCAATGCTGCGCGGCTCGACGATTTTTATTTCGGGCTGAATACCGATCACGCTCTGCATCTGCATGGTGATCTTCTTTTTCAGCGCCATAACCTTGTTTATCTCGTCCGAATAGTAGTCCGGACGCACCTCCACCTGTATCTGGAACGTATCCGTATTATTCACCCGGTCGACAACGATGAGGTAATGGGGCTCAAACTCCGGTAATCCCAGGATAACGGCTTCCACCTGCGATGGGAAGACATTCACGCCGCGGATAATCAGCATATCGTCGCTCCGTCCCAGGATACGGTCCATCCGTACCGCCGTCCGCCCGCACCCGCACTTTTCGTGGTGCAACGCCGTCAGGTCGCGCGTACGATAACGGATCATCGGCATTCCCTCCTTTGTCAGGGTGGTGAAAACCAGCTCGCCCGGTTCGCCCGGAGCCACCGGTAGCAACGTCTTCGGGTCGATAATTTCAGGAAAGAAGTGGTCTTCCCACAAATGCGTACCTTTCTGACATTCACATTCCGAGCCTACCCCCGGGCCGATAATTTCCGTCAGGCCGTAAATATCGTACGCCTTAATACCCAGCGACTCCTCGATCTCCCGACGCATGCTCTCCGTCCAGGGTTCGGCGCCGAAAATACCTGTTTTCAGCTGAAACTCCTCACGCGGAATCCCCGATTCCTTGATGGTTTCGCCAAGATACAAGGCATAAGATGGCGTGCAGGCCAACGCTTTCGCGCCAAAGTCATGCATCAACTGGATTTGTTTCTGCGTATTGCCGCTACTCATCGGAATCACCGTCCCCCCGATCTTCTCCACCCCGCCATGCAAACCTAACCCTCCGGTAAACAGCCCGTACCCGTAAGAAACCTGTACCGCGTCATTCCGCGTAAGCCCCACCGCATAAAGACAACGGGCAACCGCTTCGCTCCATATCGAGAGGTCTTTCCGCGTATACCCGACGACCACCGGCTTACCGGTCGTCCCCGACGAGGCGTGTAAACGGACGATCTCCGACATCGGAACGGCCATCAGTCCAAACGGATAGGTATCCCTCAGGTCTTGTTTGACGGTAAAGGGAAGCTTCGTAATATCGTCGATAGATTCGATATCGTCGGGAGAGAGCCCTTCCTCTTGCATTTTCCGGCGGTAAAAGGGTGTGTTATAATAGGCATGTTCGACCACCCGCTTCAAGCGGATGCCCTGTAGTTTCCGCATCTCTTCGCGCTCCATGCACTCAATAGTCTCGTTCCAAATCATGGGTTATCAGTTTTTCGTAGAATATAACGGAGCGCAAGATAATCATTTTTTTGAAACTCTATCCTTTTTTCTTGCTTCCAACAGAATTTGTCCACTATAAAAAGCATACGCTTCTTCATCAAATTTTGCCCGTTCAGGAGTGCCATACTCTCCGTACCGTTTTGCCAATACGTCACTGTAATCCGAAAGTTCGTGATTGTTTGTCTGCATAATATTCTTTCTTGCCGCACTCATGCAGCAAAGGTAATAAATGTTTTAATATGTTGAAACTGTCTGCGTAACGTATAATTCATATCTTTACGCTGTTGCTTGATTTCCTATACCGATGCGCTCGACCTTGCCTATCCGAAAGTCAACAGCCACACCCTGCGCTATTCAGGGACAAAACTTTGCAAACTATTATCTGATATAGAACGGTCTATTATTTTCAATTTTCCTTCCGATGGCTCTTTATAAGCATCTGTCGCCTTGAAATAATCATTGAGTTCGTCAAAATTATCTCCGAAAATATGGTTAGAGAAGTATTGAAGTTTATCTATGACGCGAATAAATGTATCCGGCTCTTTTCGGTTGGTAAACTTTTTCAATGACATGATATAATCTTCCCGGTATACTGTCGGGACAATGATTCGCGACAATCCGCTTTTGAACAATTCGGCATTTCCCATAATCCGCGAAATTCGTCCGTTCCCATCTGTAAATGGATGTACTTCCGAAATCATAAACATCATAAAAACGGCTTTTGACATCGGGTCATTCAAGGCTGCATAATACTTAAAGCCTTGTTTCAATGTCCCTTCAACCAACGTAAAATCCACAAATTCGGTATTCCCGGCTCTGTTATTTTGATTTTTAAATTCTCCGGCATTGACCTCTTCCGCTCTGCCTGACATCATCGTTAGATGCCTGCGTTTCAAGATATGAATCAAATCATCGGGTGTCGCAGGCGTTATGCTCATCTCATAACTGTTTGATACAATATGGAATGTGCCTAAAATATCGTGAGAATCTTTTATCCGTTTGGGCATAGCAACTCCGGTATCAACAATTTTCCTGGCATCTTCAATCACAAATTTTGTACCTTCTATATAATTTGAGAAATAGGCTTCGAAAAAAGAAAATAGGCGAAAAGAATCTTCTGATGTGTTTTTATCTGTTCGTTCCGGAAAATAGTAGTCTTTCAACTTATCATAAAGTATTTCAAACAATTCAACCCGCCTGGCATCAAAAGGCATTCCGGCAGCTCTTGCTTTTGCCGATTCCGAACTTAAAACTGTTGCAGAGTGAGTATTTAAAAGCGCTGAAATAATAGCATTTAACTCCCTAAATTCATCATCGAAGCCTAACTGCACTGCAATGTCTCTCGCTTTGTCCCTGAACTTGTTGATTCCGTCCTCACCTTCGCGGATAATGATTTTCTCCAACTTATCTTCAATATAATCAATGGGAAACGTTTTTGATTTACCACCTTTCTTTCTCGAAACTTGCATGTTTTCCAAAACCCAACGCCATTCTGAAGACGCATAAATCCCTCCTAAATTTACATCTGATTCCAAAGCGGGATTACCTTTCATTACGTTGAGTGTAATTCCTTTTAAATCAGTAATTTTCTTCGTGTAATTACTTGTGATGAAAAAATTTCCGGTTTCAGTAGGCCGCAGTTCTGATGCACTCCGATGGCTGATAACAGCATTGGGGAAACGCCATTTGAGTAGATCAAAAAAATGGCGTTTAACGATATGCTCTATCGAATCTCTCAAATTCGTGGTGTATATCCGCGGAGCAATTTTCCGTATCTTTCCATCTTTCTCGGCTTTACTGATTTGATTGGAAATGCTTTTATCGGAAGATGCAAAAATGATTTCCTGCCTAAAATCTATATTACCTGCCATTGGAATTTTTCTATTATACGATTTATTTGACTACAAAATTAGGAATTTTTTCCATTATGGCCGCTGTTTCGTGGAATTTTTTCCATTATAAATTTGTCGATCTCCAAGATTCGTTAGGAATGTCGCGTTCTTAATCCTTCTTTTGTGCCGGAATATGTAACAATCTGGAAAAAAAATGACAAAATATAGTGATTGTTATCGTTGAACGATTATATTTGCGGTGAAAAGAAACTCGAAAGTGTTATTTTTTTGAACTAAAACGACAAAACAGATGAAAATAAACTCACTTAAAAGAGCATTAGTATGGAAATGAGAAAAACGTTACGGTTACTCCTGTGTTGTGTGATGATGGGGGTACAAGGGGTTTTTGCCCAAACAAAAATGGTACGGGGAACAGTGGTGGACGAGGCTGATGAGGCGGTCGTCGGTGCGGCAATTTTGGTAGATGGTACGACGATGGGTACGATTACCGACCTGGATGGGAAATTCCAGATCGACGTCCCGCCGTCGGCGACGACTTTTACAGTCAGGTATCTGGGAATGAAAGACCTCACGCTTCCCATAAAAGATGGAATAAAAATACTCATGGCGACCTCCGTACAGGAGCTGGAGGAGATCGTCGTACAGGTGGCTTATGGCGAATCGAAGAAAAAAGCGTTGACCGGCGCCGTTTCGGCTATTGATGCGAAATCAATCGAAATCAGGCCGGTAACGGCGGTAACGAGTGCGCTTGAGGGGATCCGTGGCGTGCAGGTAAACAGTACGTATGGACAGCCGGGGAGCAGCCCCTCCATCCGTATCCGCGGATTTTCCTCCGTGAACGGCTCCAACGACCCGCTGTTTGTCATCGACGGCGTGCCGTTTGGAGGGAATATGTCCGACCTGAACGCGCAGGATATCGAGAGCCTTTCGGTGCTGAAAGACGCTTCCGCCGCCGCTCTTTACGGCAACCGTGCAGCCAATGGCGTTGTGCTGATTACGACTAAAAACAGCAAAAGCGAAAAGCCGAAAATAACGCTGATCGTCAATCAGGGGATTTACCAGCGGGGCATACCCGAATATGAAAAATTAGGGACTAACGATTGGATGGAGATGATGTTCAGGGGGTACAGGAACAACCTGATGACCTCTTCGCCAGACAAATACCCCGATTTTGCAACGGCCAATGAAGCGACGCGCCAACAGCTCATCCCCAATACGATCGGGTACAATATCTATAACAAAGGGGATCGGGAGCTGTTCGATGCCAACGGGAAACTGGCGCCGGACGCGAAAATCCATGACGCCATCGCCGAAGACCTTGACTGGTGGAAAGCGGGACTGCGCAACGGCCACCGGCAGGAATATACCCTTTCGGGCGAGGGGGGAAACAACAAGGCAAATTACTATTTCTCTGCCGGTTATCTGGATGAGAACGGGTATGTGGTCAATTCCGGTTTCGAGCGTTTTTCGGGTATGGCGAAGATGAATATAACGCCGAACAAGTGGTTTAAAACCGGTTTTACCCTGAGGGGATCTTCCCAGAAAACGCTGAATACCAATGGAGAGGGTGGCGGTTTTACCAACCTGTTCGCCTATGCCCGTTCGATGGCGCCTGTCTATCCTGTCCATTTACACGACCTGACGACCGGCGCCTATGTGCTGGATGCGGCAGGGAATAAACAGTACGACAGCGGGATAGAGAATGGCCGCCTGCAAAACGGCAACCGTCATGTGATCTGGGAAAACGAATTAAACTCGGATATAACTACCCGTATGACCCTGCAATCGAATCTTTTTGCAGAGGTCACTTTCCTTAACGATTTCAAGTTCAGGGTCAATGGCGACCTGAATGTGCGTAACGACGAGAACGACACGTATGAGAATGCCATTATCGGAGACGGAAAGGGGAATGGCGGACGTGCCGGTTCGACGGATTACAGGTACAGGGAATATACGTTTCAGGAGCAGTTGACATGGAACCGCCTGTTCAATGATATCCACCATGTTGGCGTACTGCTGGCGCACGAAAACTATGCCTACAACCGCGTCTATTCGTCGGCGAGAAAAGCGATGGAGATCTTTCCCGGGCGGCCTGATATGGTGAACTTTACCTCACTGACCTCCATCAACGGATATACGGATAATTACCGGCTGGAATCCTATCTGGGACGTATCAGTTATGATTTTGATGAAAAATATTACCTCGACCTCTCTTTCCGCAGGGACGGTTCTTCCCGCTTCTATAAAGACTCCCGTTGGGGTAACTTCTATTCGGTAGGAGGAAACTGGATCGTCACAAAAGAGCGCTTCATGGACAGGCTGAGAGAGCAGGTTAACTTCCTGAAGCTCCGTGCAAACTATGGCGAAGTGGGCAATGACGGATCGGTGGGCAGGTATGGCTACATGTCGCTCTATTCGATCGGACAGAATGGCGGAAAGGGCGCCGCCTATAAAACCCAGTTGGAGGCGAAAAAAATCAGGTGGGAAGCGGTGACGGCTTTTGGCCTGGCTTTGGAGGGACGCGTACTGGACAGGGTGGACTTTTCCGTCGAATACTTCGACAAACGCTCTAAGGGCCTGTTGTTTAATGTCTACCTGCCCTTGTCGGCGGGGGCGACAAGCGATTACGCGGAAGCGACCATTACCCGGAACCTCGGAACCGTCTCGAATCGCGGATGGGAAGTGGGCGTCGATGTGGATATCCTGAAAAACAGGAATTGGCGGTGGAACGCCGGGATAGATGCCACCTTTTACAAGAATAAAGTGCTGAGACTGCCCGAACAGAACAGGGAAAAAGGGATCATAAACGGGACGAAAAAGATTGTCGAAGGGCGCAGCATCTATGATTTCTGGACCTATCAATGGGTGGGTACCGACCAGATGACAGGCCGGTCGTTATATGCGCTGGATGACGAAAAGTATTATGTAGGAGGGAGAAACGCCAAGGAGACGAGAACCCTGATCGAAGACCAAAAGGACTATGTCGTCATCAACGGCGTGGCATATACGCACAAAACAACATACGCGAAAAGGGACTGGTCGGGCTCGGCTATACCGACGGTGGCGGGCAATTTCCATACCGGGCTGGATTACCGGAACTGGTCGCTTAACCTCCTCTTTACCTATTCGCTCGGCGCAAAGATGATGGAATCGAATTACCAGGGTTACCTGCAAATGTCGGGGACGCCCAACGCGCTGCATAAGGACTTGCTGGATTCGTGGGAGACGCCTCCCGCCGGTATGACGGAGACCTCCGCCGACCGTATCAGCAAAGATGTTGTGCCCCAGTTCAATACCGCCTACTATGCCGATCATAACGCGACGTCGACCCGTTTCCTGAAAAACGCCTCTTTCCTGGTGTTAAAAAATATCCACCTCTCGTACGCCCTGCCCAAAGAGCTGATCAGAAAGGTAGACCTCTCTTCCGTCAGGCTGAACCTGACGTGTGAGAACCTCTTTACCCTGACCACGCTGAAAGGGATGAACCCGCAGGCCAGGTTCAACGGGACGACAGGCGATATCCTGACTACGCCGAGGATTTTTTCCGTAGGCCTTAACGTTCAATTCTGATATATATAAAAGTAATAGATCAATTTAAAAAACAAAAATAATATGAAAACGTTATTCCATATAGTATGTATAGCAGCCATGCTGATGTACAGCGTAGGATGTTCCGACGACTACCTGAATACCTCCCCTACGGACTCGACCGGCTCAACGGAGATCTTTGAAAATACGACGAATGCAGCCCTGGCGCTGAATGGCGTCCTCAAACTGATGACCAAGCAATATGGCGGAAGTTTCGGGCAAGGATATAACGGCGAGGGCACCATCAAAATGTATTACGGGAATTATCCGGGAACGGCCTTTGTCCTCAATACGGCGGGCTGGACAAATACCGTACTTGGCAATCACCATACCAACACATCCAGTGTATTAGCCGTCTACCCCTGGTTTTACTATTACCGGATAATAGGGGATGTCAATTCGATTATTGCACATATCGACGGGGCAAAAGGCGCCGAGGGCGAAAGGCAGTTTATCAAAGCGCAGGCCTTGACACTGAGGGCGTATGCCTATAGTATGCTGGTTCAGCTGTATAGCTTGAGATGGAGCGACTCCCAAAATGGCGCCTCACCGGGTGTCGTCCTGCGCCTCGAGCCGACGATCGACCCGCAGGCGCTCTCTACCCTGGGCGAAGTCTATAGCCAGGTATACAAGGACTTGGATCACGCCATCAATCTGTTTGGCAGCAGCGGGCTGAAGCGGAGGGATAATTTCTCTCCCGATATCCAGGTGGCGTATGCCGTGTATGCACGGGCAGCCATTAACAGGCTGGATTACGGCAAAGCGGCGGATATGGCGGCCAAAGCGCGGGAGGGATATCCGCTGATGACCAATGCCGAATACCTGTCGGGGTTTAATACGCCCAACAGGGAGTGGATATGGAGCAGCTTTTCCTCTACCGAAGAGACCCTGTATTATTTCTCATTTCATTCCACTATCGCGTTCAATTCCAACGCGAATGCCGTACGCCAACAGCCCAAGGGGATGAGCAAACAGTACTATGATACGTTCGGCGAAAAGGATATTCGCCGGGAGTTGTTCCTCGATACCGTCGGATACGCAAAGGATGTGAATAAGACGACAGGGCGTGCAGCCACTACCACTCCTTTGGGCAGGTATGTTTTCGACCGTTACGGCAACCGGAGCGTCCCGGCCATGGATCCGGCGGCCTATATCTATGCCTATATGCAATTTAAGTTCTCCTGTACGGCAAATCCCGGCGTCGGGCACCTGAACCATTTCCGTTCCGCCGAAATGTACCTGATAGAAGCCGAAGCGCAGTATCATTTGGGTAATGAAGTGAAAGCGAGGTCGTTGCTGAATGAGTTGACCCGGCCCCGCGATGCGGATTATACCTGTACGCAAACGGGCGAAAAGCTATTCACAGAGATCAAACGGATCGCCCAGCTCGAACTGTGGGGCGAGGGCTTCGACTGGTTTATGCTTAAACGCTGGAAAGACAGGATCATACACACCGAATGGGGCAAACCCGGCGGCAATTACCTCGAAACCTACAGATGCGATCAGTCCCCCAACGACAAAAACAATCAAACATGGGCTATCCCTCTGGCAGAAACCGACTACAACAACCTGATCGACAAACCGTAAAGGCAGTGAATAGTGAACAGTGAACAGTGAATAGTGAATAGTGAACAGTGAACAGTGAATAGTGGTACCCGATATATGCTCACGTGTATTTGTAAACAATTGAGAATAAAAGGAGTACCCGTCATTGCGAACGCAGTGAAGCAATCCAGAGTTGCCGCTAAAAACCTCATTTTCACCTAATTCCCTAAACAAAACAACCTCAGTAGCAGCAGCATCCCATTTCCCAACCTCATTCCCTCATTGTAATGACACATCATGTTTCCACGAAAAAAATGAGGTAATGAGGTTGGGATAATGGGATGCAATGGGATGCTGCTACTGAGGTTGTTTTGTTTAGGGAATTAGGTGAAAATGAGGTTTTTATCGGAACATCTGAATTGCCGACGCTACGTTATAATGACGACGAATCATAATCGTGTGAAAAATCAAGCTCTCTTAAAAAGCCCTTATTTTCAAAGGTTCCCTTAGTAGCCAAGATACCGCCCGCCTCTTTTTTCTTCCCTTATGGTTCTCGTAAAAAATATTAAATGTGGGCTTTTGGTGATGGAAAGGGGAAACATTTTGGGGCTTTGGGTTGTTGTGCTAATAGGGGATGGAATATGAAA
>JAISRY010000094.1 GCA_031273385.1 Tannerellaceae bacterium
TCTCCACTCGCTGCGCTCGGTCGACATGACGTTCTCCCGCTCGGTCCCCCTAACGGGATTGCTATCGCCGTCATTTCCCTTTTTGATAAACCTGGTTTATTGGGTACTCGCAATGACGGGTACTACTTAGTTATAATCGGCTGTAAACTATTCACTATTCACTGTTCACTATTCACTGTTCACTATTCGTTATTCACTGTTCACTTCTCTTGCGTATTTGCTGTTTTTTGCTTAACTTGCACCCTGTTTTGGGTAACACTTAAAGAGAGAAGAAAGAATGAAGCATTTTACTTGCGTACAGGATATTGGGGATTTGAGGGAGGCGCTTCGGGAGGCGTTTGAGATTAAGCGGGATCGTTTTCAGTTTAATGAGCTGGGGAAGAACAAGACGCTGCTGATGGTGTTTTTTAATGCCAGCCTGCGTACCCGTTTGAGTACGCAGAAAGCGGCTATGAATCTCGGGATGAATACCATCGTGCTGGATGTCAACCAGGGGGCGTGGAAGCTGGAAACCGAACGCGGCGTGGTGATGGATGGCGATAAGAGCGAGCATCTGCTGGAGGCTATCCCGGTGATGGGGTGCTATTGCGACGTGATCGGCGTCCGCTCCTTTGCCCGTTTCGAGAACAGGGAGGAGGATTACGGGGAGCGGGTGCTGGAGCAGTTTATCCGCTATTCGGGGCGACCGGTGTTCAGTATGGAAGCGGCTACCCGCCATCCGCTGCAAAGCTTTGCCGACCTGATTACGATCGAAGAATACAAAAAGACGGACTGCCCGAAAGTGGTCATGTCGTGGGCGCCGCATCCGAAAGCGCTTCCGCAGGCCGTCCCCAACAGTTTTGCCGAATGGATCAATGCCGCCGGGTATGAGCTGGTCATTACCCATCCCGAGGGGTATGAGCTGGATCCGGCGTTCGTCGGGAACGCCAGGGTCGAATATGACCGGGAGAAAGCGTTTGCCGGCGCGGACTTCGTGTATGCCAAGAACTGGTCGGCCTATGCCGCTCCACACTATGGGGAGGTGTTGAATAAAGACCGGAGCTGGACGGTCGACGCCGCGAAGATGGCGCTGACCAACGATGCCCGTTTCATGCATTGCCTGCCCGTCAGGCGGAATGTCATCGTGACGGACGAGGTGATAGAAAGCCCGCAAAGTATCGTGATCCCCGAAGCGGCCAACAGGGAGATAGCGGCGCAAACCGTTTTGAAGAGACTTTTAACCCAGGAATAAACCCTTTTGGATATGAACAACATCATCCGCCACTGTTTTTCAGGGCTTCTCTTTTTGCTCTTCTCGCTTCCGTGCGGGGCGGAGGAGGCGCCGCTCATCTATAAGATCGACATCAAAAAGGAGATTAACCACACCACGCGGTTGTACCTGAGCAACGGGCTGGGCAAAGCGCAGGAGCTGGGCGCCGCCGCCGTACTGATTCACCTGAATACGTATGGCGGACTGGTCGATGCCGCCGACTCCATGCGGACGGCTATCCTGTACAGCCCCATACCGGTGTATGTCTTTATCGACAACAACGCCGCCTCCGCCGGCGCGCTCATCTCCATCGCCTGTAAGAAGATCTATATGCGCAAGGGCGCCAATATCGGCGCGGCGACGGTCGTCGGCCAGACCGGCGAAGCCATGCCCGACAAATACCAGTCGTATATGCGTTCGACCATGCGTTCGACCGCCGAAGCGCATGGGAAAGATACGCTGATCGTGGGGAGGGATACGACCTACCGCTGGGTGCGCGACCCGCTGATCGCCGAAGCGATGGTGGACGACCGCGTCTCCATCCCCCAGTTGATCGATACCGGCAAGGTGTTGACCCTGACAGCCGGCGAAGCCATGCAATGGCGGTATTGCGACGGGATTGCCGAATCGGTGGATGAGGTGGTGACCCGTTACCTGGGCTATCCCACCTACCGTCTGGAGGCCTATGCACCCTCGTGGCTCGACGACGTGAAAGGGTTCCTGATGAATCCGTTCGTCCAGTCGCTGCTGATCCTGATTATCATCGGCGGCATCTATTTCGAGCTGCAAACGCCCGGCATGGGCTTTCCGTCGGTGGCCTCCATCGTGGCGGCCGTCCTCTATTTCGCGCCGTTGTATATCGACGGGCTGGCGCAAAATTGGGAGATCATGGTCTTTGTCGCGGGGGTGCTGCTGATTGCGGCGGAGATCTTTGTGATCCCCGGATTCGGCGTGACCGGCATCGGCGGTATCGTGTGCGTGATTGTGGGGCTGACCGTCGCGCTGCTGAACAATACGGATTTCGATTTCGAGGGCGTGACGACCCCGGAGATCGGGCGGGCGACATTTACCGTCCTGATGGGGCTGGGGTCGGGCTTTTTCCTGATGATCTGGCTTTCGAATAAGATCGGCCATAAGGGGCTGTTCCGGCGGGTGGCGTTGAACGCCGACCTGGAAGAGGCGGTGTCGAGTCCCCGTTTGACCGGCCTGATCGGGAAAGAGGGCGTTGCCGCTACCGTTTTGCGGCCATCGGGGAAGATATGGATCGAGGGCGAGATGTACGACAGCGTCTCCGACTCGGGCTTTATAGAAAAGGGAAAGGCGGTAAGGGTGATCCGTTACGAGAATGCACAGGCGTATGTTGAACTGATCGACCGATGAAGAGTATAGGCATCATACCGGCGCGTTATGCGTCGACCCGTTTCCCCGGTAAACCGTTGGCCGACCTGGACGGCAAACCGATGATACGGCGCGTATACGAACAGGTGCAGGGAGCGGTGGACGCCGTCTATGTGGCGACCGACGACGCACGTATCGAAGCGGCAGTCGAAGCCTTTGGCGGTTGCGTGGTCATGACCTCCGACAGGCACACCAGCGGGACGGAGCGTTGTGCGGAGGCGTACCGGAAAATCGGGCGTCCGTTCGACGTCGTCATCAACATCCAGGGCGACGAGCCTTTCGTCGCGCCGGAACAGATCGAACTGCTGAAAAGCTGTTTCGGGGATAGCCGGGTACAGATAGCGACATTGGTCAAGCCTTTCCTGCCTGCGGATGACTTCGAGACGACGCTGTTCAACCCCAACTCCCCCAAGGTGGTACTCAACCGCAACGGTGAAGCGATCTATTTCAGCCGCTCCGTCATCCCCTACCTCCGGGGGGAGGAGCATACGCGGTGGCTTGAGCGCCATGTCTATTACAAACATGTGGGGCTGTATGCCTACCGCCCCGATGTGCTGGAAGAGATTACGCAGTTGCCGCCCTCCCCGTTGGAACTGGCCGAAAGCCTCGAGCAGCTCCGCTGGTTGGACAACGGATACCGGATAAAGGCCGCCATTACGCAGCAGGAGACCATCGGGATCGATACGCCCGAAGATATGGAGCGGGCGTTAACCTGGTTGAGGAGTGGGCGGAAGTAAACCCTCCAAAAAATGGCCGATGAAGATACGGAGACGTATATTGGTGTGGTGCAGGAACCTGTTGTTGTTCCTGTTTTTATCCAGCCTGTTGGCGGTCGTCGCGCTGCGGTTCGTACCGGTGTACTACACGCCCCTCATGTGCATCCGCCTGTACGAACAGTGGAAAGAGGGGAAAAAGCTGAAGCTTAAACACCAATGGATCCCCCTCTCCCGCATAGCGCAACACCTGGCGCAAGCGGTGGCCGCTTCGGAAGACAACCTCTTCCTGGATCATAACGGCTTCGACATGGAGCAGATACGGAAAGCCCGCAAAGAGGCCGGGGAGGGAGGACGGCTACGGGGCGCAAGCACCATCTCCCAGCAAACGGCGAAAAACGTCTTCCTCTGGCCTGGCAAATCATACCTGCGGAAAGGGATGGAAGCCTATTTCACCCTGCTGATCGAGTGGATATGGGGAAAGGAGCGCATCATGGAGGCCTACCTCAATTCGATCGAAATGGGCGACGGGATATATGGGGCGGAAGCGGTGGCCGGGGAACATTTCGGCAAACAGGCCTGTGAGCTGACAAAGGAGGAGGCCGCCCTGATTGCCGCCACGCTGCCCAACCCCCGCCGCTTCAATTCCGCGAAACCCTCTCCCTATATCCTGAAACGCCGGCAGCAGATCCTCTCCCTGATGGATAAACTGATGCAAATCAATATGGGATATGGCGTAAAAAAGGAGGATACAGGAACAAAAGGAACAAAAAAGAGAAAGAAATGGAGAGCTTTGCATACACTGATTTAGGGAAAATCCCCTACACCGCCGCACTGGAGATACAGACACGCGCCTTTAACGCCCTGCTGGAAGAGAAAGCCGGGGGGAGGCGGGGAGTGAACAACCTATTTTTCTGCGAACACGAACCGGTATTCACGCTGGGGAAAAACGCCGCCGAATCCAACCTGCTGGTTGCCGGGGAATGGCTATCGAAACAGGGTATCGCCCTCTACCATACCAACCGCGGAGGGGATATCACCTATCATGGCCCCGGCCAGATCACCGGCTATCCGGTCTTCGACCTCGACTGTTGGCAGATGGGATTGAAGCAATATGTGCATACCCTGGAAGAGATCGTGATCCGTTTCCTTGCCCTTTACGGCATCGAGGCGGGAAGGCTACAAGGCGCAACAGGCGTATGGATCGAACCGCAAACCCGACGGGAACGTAAAATATGCGCCATCGGACTGAAAAGCAGCCGCTACGTCACCATGCACGGCTTCGCCCTCAACATCAACACCAACCTCGCCAACTACTCCTACATCAACCCCTGCGGCTTCAAAGACAAAGGCGTCACCTCCCTCGAAAAAGAGACCGCCGCCCCCCAAGACATCGAAAAAAGCGAACAACAGCTCCTCCACCTTTTCAGGGAAGCGTTCCCTTCGCTATGATAAACCCGCGCGAGGTGAATTTCCCCTTAAGATTCTTAAGGCTCTTAAGATTTTTAAGATTCTTAAGCCTCTAAAAGAACAAACAAGGAGAAACCCGCGCGAGGCGAGACGCACGCCATCGCCAGATCATTGGGGGCTCATGCCGTCGACGGGGGAAACAAACAGGGGCTTTCATTTTCGTCTGAAGATTTCGTATAGGGTGGAGAAGTCTTTTTTGTACATGATGCCGACGCCTTGTGTTGTGAGGCTTTGTTTGAGGTAGCGGTACATGTCGTTGGCGTGGTTGTAGGCTTTGAGGCGTATCTCGCCGCTGCGGGTCAGGCGGTATTCCAGGTCGAACTCGCCGACGAAAATGTTCTTTTGCGTCGGGTTGTTCTTGTAGCCGAAATTGCCGTTAAAGATCAGGCGGTTGTCCAACAGCTGGCTGGAGAGAAGCATCTCCACCTCCGTATCGTAGAAGCCGTCCTGGCT
>JAISRY010000140.1 GCA_031273385.1 Tannerellaceae bacterium
GAGATAGATAGATAGATAGATAGATAGATAGATAGATAGATAGATAGATAGATAGATAGATAGATAGATAGATAGATAGATAGATAGATAGATAGACTCCGATTGTTAAAAATCGTTGCGCCGCTATCATTCTTGTATTTTACTAACCTTTTCATTATCTGTAGGGATGGAATGTTTGTATTCCATCTTCTATCTGTACAACAACGCAAGGGGGCGGAATGTTTACCGTTTTGTCTGTGCTGGTGGATATTTAATATGTTTGACGGGTTTTGAGGGGGGGGGCTTTTGGCTTAAGGGGCTTAAGAGATTTAAGGGGCTTAAGGAGCTTAAGAGGTGGCTAAAACAAACTCCTTCTTAAGCTCCTTAAACCCCTTAAGCCTCTTAAGCTCCTTAAGATCAGGGGGGGGGGAGGAGTTATTTGGCCATGCGTATCAGTTCGTCGGCGATGGCGGGGTCATAGCCCATCTCTTTTGCTGTCAGGAAATCCTTGACGGCGGATTCGCGTTCGTATTGCGCCAGCTTTACTTTGCCCCGCAGGATGTAGAGGGCGGCGTTGGGCGGCGTTTCTACAAAAAGTTTGTTGATATCGGCCATGGCGCGGCCGTTTTTCCCCATCAGGAAATAGAGGTCGGCACGGCTCTCATAAAGCGGCCATTCGCGCGGGAGTTCGCCGATCAGGTAGTTGTATATCCGTTCGCTTTCGTCGTAGTTTCCCCGCATTTTCTCCAGGATGGCATGGCCTAAACGCCCGTGTACGGACTTTTCGTTCACCTCAAGGATTTTGTCGAAATCTATTTCGGCCGATAAGAAATCCTTTTTCCGGACATGGATCAGTCCTCTGTTGTAGAGGGCGTCCTGGTTGTCGGGGTTCAACAGCAGCAGGGAGGTGTAGTCGGCCAGCGCCTTTTCGTGTTCGCCCGTTTCGGCATACAGCGAAGCCCTGTTTTCGAGGATGAGTTCGTTGTCGGGCTGGCGGCTCAGCGCCGTGGTATAGGAGAGGATGGCCTCTTCGGTCTTTCCTTGCCGGCGTTGGATCGTCCCCAGGTTGGTGAGCAAAGCGTAGTTGTAGGGGTTGGCAGGCTCCAGGCGCATGGCGGCTTTCAGGCTTTCTTCGGCGGCAGGTAGATCCCCCTTGTCCAGGTGGTCATAACTTTGCCCGATCAACTCTTCATACGTTTGCCCATTTGCATAACCTGTCGCCAAGAGGCAGACGATAACCCATTTCGCTAAAAACTTCATACCATACATTATTAATATAGGACGGCAAAGCTACGTAATTATTCCTTTCCCCCCGCCGTTTTCATATCTTTTTGGATATGTCGTACTTTCTTCCTAAATTGCGCCCTCAAAAAAAACAGATAGCAATGAGACTACTACAGGCGGACACGATTTTACAGCAGGAAAAGGTCATTCAAACCTTAATGGAGCAGGGCGTCTATTTCGGATTGGCCATCCTTAAAGCGCTCGTTATTTTCCTTATCGGACGGTTGATCATCCGTTTGCTCAACAAATTGGTAAAGCGTATATTGGAAAAGCAAAAGATAGAGCCCTCGGTACGCACTTTTTTAGAAAGCCTGGTGAATATCGTGCTGGTCGTCATGCTGATTATGATGATCATCGGGACGGTCGGGCTACCTACGACCTCCTTTGCCGCGTTGATCGCCTCCGTCGGCGTCGCAGTGGGGATGGCGCTGAGCGGGAACCTGTCCAATTTTGCAGGTGGGATCATTATCCTGCTTTTCAAGCCGTTCAAAGTAGGGGACACCATTACGGCGCAGGGCATAACCGGTACCGTCCACGAAATCGAGATCTTCTATACCACCCTGCAAACGCCTGACAATGTGCGGGTCTACGTCCCGAACGGATCATTGAGCAGCGGCGTGATCACCAACTTTAACGTCGGCAAACGCCGTATCGAATGGATTTTCAGCGTCGATTACGGCGTGGATTACGAGCGGGTAAAAACAGTGATCGAAAGCGCATTGGCAAAGGATCCCCTGATCCTGCCCGCCCCCGCTCCTTTCATCGAACTGCATGCGCTGGAGAGTAGCAGCGTCGATGTGGTGGTGCGCGTATGGGTAAAAGCGCCGGATTACTGGACGGTCTATTTCAACATAAACAAAGCGGTCTACGAAACCTTTAACGCCGAGGGGATCAACTTCCCGTTCCCCCAACTCACCGTCCACCACGGATAAACCGGAATAGATACCGTCTATTATCCGATAGAAACTATGGATTGGAAATGTTTGGAGCCCTCATTTTGATGCGCTACCTTTGCAGTGCATTTAAAAAAGGAACACACATCAGATCGTAATTAATTATTAATAAATCTCCCTTAACACGTTAAGCGCTCTGGATCTGATTTAGGATTGGGATAATAATAATAATACACATATTTATTACCAACGACTGCCCGAAAGGGCGACATTGCAAATGAACCGATTCTCGTATGGCTATACATCAGCCCCGAAGAAGACGATTCCAATCCAATCAGGCCAGCCCGCTTATAAACACTAAACGCAGAAAAAGGCTATCCGGTGATCCGGACAGCCTTTTTTTATTGTTTCTATATTTTTGCCTACCTTTGTAGACCAAAGTTCCCCAAAACGGCAAGTTTGGTCTGTAAAATAAAACGACATGAGAACTATTGAGCGAAAAGATTATATGAATACGCTTATCGGGTTGAGGGATAAAAACCTGATAAAAGTCCTTACAGGCGTGCGGCGTTGCGGAAAATCTACCGTCATGCAGATGTTTCGCGATTATTTAATCGCCGATGGAGTGAACGGGACCCAAATCGTTTTCCTGAATTTTGAAGATGTTGACAACCGCAAATGGCTGAACGATTTCGAAGGGCTGTATTATCACATTACGGATCGGTTGGATTTGTCAAAGCCTTGTTATGTTTTTCTTGACGAAGTGCAACATGTAAAAGAGTTTGAACGGCTTGTAGATGGCCTTTATGTGAAACCGAATATCGACGTATATATTACAGGCTCAAACGCTTACCTGCTTTCGAGCGAGCTTGGCACGTTGCTCACAGGCCGCTATATTTCCATTCATATCCTGCCGTTTTCGTTCCGCGAATTTCTTTTGACACAGACGGATATATCCCGCACCGACCTGTTGTTTTCCAACTATATCGACACGGGCGGAATGCCGGGAATTTTTGATTTACCTGAAAATTCGGTGAAGAATTATATCCGGGATGTCATCCAAAATATCATTCAAAAAGATATTCTGGTGCGTAACAAATGGCGCAACGAAGATCATTTTAACAAAACGACAGCCTTTCTTTTCGATTCCATCGGGTCGGTTATTTCGCCAAAGAAGATAACCGACACGCTGAAAAGCAATAACCAACTCTCCCTCTCGCACAATACGGTCGATAATTACATCAACGCTTTGGTCGAATCGTACCTGTTTTACAGGGTAAAGCGCTTCGACTTGCGCGGCAAAGGGCTTTTGATTACGCAGGAAAAATATTACACCGTTGATTTGGGGTTGAAAAAATTCTTCCTTGGCGACAAAATCAGCCTTGACTTAGGCCATCATTTGGAAAATATCGTTTTTCTCGAATTGTTAAGACGTGGACATCAGGTCAGTATCGGTAAAGCCGGCGATACCGAGATTGATTTTGTGGTGCATAAACCCAATGGCGACCGGGAATATATTCAGGTGGCATGGACGGCAAAGGAGGAGAGCACTTTTCAGCGCGAAATACGGCCTTTCGAATTAATCAGGGACTTCAACCGGCGAATTTTGCTGACTACCGACGTAGAGCCGGCAACAACCTACAAGGGGATACAAAAAATCAACGTCATCGATTGGCTACTGGAAGAATAAATCATTTAATCCGGCTCAACGTATTTGATTATAAAAAAAAAGATTTATCTTTGCAGCCCGAATAGGATAAATAATAATGTAATCAATATAGAATGAAAAGAACATTTCAACCTTCCAACAGGAAAAGAAAGAACAAGCACGGTTTCCGTACCAGGATGGCGACGGCTAACGGGCGTAGAGTATTGGCTTCCCGCCGTTCTAAGGGAAGAGCGAAGCTGACGGTATCCGACGAATACAACGGTTGATCCCGTTTCGTCCGGTAAATGGTATAAAGGGAGTAAAGGTTTTCTAAAAAGCCTTTACTTTCTTTGTTTTTATAGCTTTGACGAAAAGAGATAGCGAGTATATAATCTTTTTTTTATACTTTTGAACCACTTTAATACAAACAGGGATATGAAAGGCTTTTGGGTGAAACTGATATGGAATCCGTTTGTTCTGAATCTGCTGCTAGCGGGGATTATTTCGTGCGCTATCGTGTATGGCACACTGAAATGGCTGGAAACGTATACCCGCCACAATGAGGCTATTATCGTTCCCGACATCAAAGGGTTAAAGCTGGAAGAGGCCGCGCAGTTTATCCAAAACAGCGGGCTGAGGTATAATGTGATCGACTCGGTCTTTTCAAAGAACGTCGCGCCGGGCTCCGTGGTGGAGATCGTACCCGCAGCCGGCTCCAAAGTAAAGGAGGGGCGTATCCTGTTTCTTACCGTCAATGCCCTCACGTCGCAGATGGCCGAAATACCGGAGATCGAAGACCTCTCCGTAAGGCAGGCCTATACGCTGCTGCGCGCCAGGGGCTTCGAAACGATCAGGGTAGAATATGTGCCGGGGGATTATAAGGACCTGGTGATCGCCGTAGAGATGCGCGGACGCCCGCTGAAGCAGGGGGAGACCGTGAAGCTGACCACGCCGCTCACCCTCAAGGTCAGCAACGGGGAGATTGAGCCCTATTCCGAAGAGCTGCAAAGTCCGGTACGGCCGCTGGACAGCGAAGAAGAAAAGTGGTTTTGACGATGAGTAACTTTCCGGACGACTGGGACGAGGATCAGGTAGAGGATGAGGCATCAATACCTGACGGTGCGACGGACGAAACGCCGCTATACGAGCATTTCCGTTTCGTGGCGGACAGGGGGCAGTCGCTGTTGCGCGTGGACAAATTCCTGACCGACCGCATGACGGGTGCGACGCGTAACCGGATCCAACAGGCTGCCGAAGCGGGGTGTATCCTCGTTAACGGCGTGCCGGTCAGGAGCAACTACCGCGTGAAGCCGCTGGATACCGTCTCCGTCGTCATGGCGCGTCCCCGCCGTGAGATAGAGATCCTGCCCGAAGATATTCCTTTAGCTATTGTGTATGAAGATGCCGACCTGCTTGTCGTCAATAAGCCGGCCGGGCTGGTGGTACACCCCGGGCATGGCAATTATACCGGCACACTGGTGAACGCCCTGGCCTGGTACCTGAGGGACGATCCCTCTTTCGACCCCACCGACGCACGGCTCGGGCTGGTGCACAGGATCGACAAAGATACCTCCGGGCTACTGGTGATCGCCAAAAAGCCGGAAGCAAAGGCCAACCTCAGCCTCCAATTCTTCAACAAGACCAGCAAACGCGAATACCAGGCGTTGGTATGGGGCGTCGTCAAGGAAGACGAGGGGCGTATCGAGGGGCATATCGGGCGCGACCCGCACGACCGTATGGTGATGCGCGTCTTCCCCGACGGCGGCCAGGGAAAGCCTGCCGTCACGCACTATGCCGTATTGGAGCGGCTGGGCTACACCACGCTGCTGAAATGCCGCCTTGAGACAGGCCGCACGCACCAGATACGGGCGCACATGAAGTCCATCGGCCATACGCTCTTTAACGATGAGCGGTATGGAGGGCACGAGATACTGAAAGGGACCACGTTCGCCCGCTACCGGCAGTTTGTGCAGAACTGCTTCACCCTCTGCCCCCGCCAGGCATTACATGCCAAAACACTGGGATTTACGCATCCCGCGACAGGCAAAGAGCTGTTTTTCGACGCCGCACTGCCTCCCGATATGGAGCAGGTGATCGAGAAATGGCGTACCTATTCAACCGCTAAAACATGATGATGATGAAGAAAAATATAGCAATCGTAGCCGGTGGCGACTCATCGGAAATAGTCGTTTCCCTAAAAAGCGCCGACGGCGTATACTCTTTTATTGATAAAAAGAAATATTCTGTGTATATTGCCATCGTTAAACGCGACGGATGGATGGTGCGGCTTCCCGGCGGGGAAGAGGCGCCGATCGACCGGAACGACTTCAGCTTCCCGGAAGGGGGCGTCGTCAAGCGGTTCGACTTTGCCTATATCATCATCCACGGCGCTCCGGGGGAGAACGGGCTATTGCAGGGTTATTTCGACCTGATAGGGATGCCCTACTCTTCGTGCGGCGTATTGGCCAGCGCGTTGACGTTTAACAAGTTTGTGTGCAACAACTACTTGAAAAGCATGGGCATCCGCGTTGCCGACGCCATCCGCCTCACGGCAGGGGAGGGCATAACGGATGAGGAGATCGTCGCCCGCCTGGGGCTTCCGGTTTTTGTGAAGCCGAACGACAGCGGAAGCAGTTTCGGGGTGACAAAGGCGGCTACGCCCGAAGCGTTGCAGCCGGCCATCAGAAAGGCGTTCGCCGAAGGGACGGAGGTGATGATCGAACGGTATATCGCAGGGACGGAGGTCACCTGCGGATGTTATAGGACAAAAGGGAAAGTGGTTCTTTTCCCTCTTACGGAAGTGGTGACACACCGGGATTTCTTTGATTTCGACGCGAAATACAACGGGCAGTCCGAAGAGATAACGCCCGCGCGTATTTCGGACGAACTGACTGCGGAAATACAGCGGCGGACGGCGAAAGTATACGACGTCCTGGGCGCGAAAGGCATTATACGGGTCGATTATATCATCCCTGAAGAGGGCGATCCGGTGCTGCTCGAAGTGAATACCACGCCGGGGATGACGGCATCCAGTTTTATCCCCCAGCAGATACGGGCTGCGGGATTGAAGATCGAAGAGGTCATGTCCGGTATCATTGAAGAAGAACTGCAAAACGTTGGAAAATGAAAGATTTTAATATGGATAAAGAAACTATCGTCCCCAATTTCGACGATATACGCCCGTTGACAAACGACGAGGTAAAGGATGCGATAGAGGAATTGATCGCCAATGAGGACTTCGAGCGGGCTTTCCGTTATATAAAGCCCGACCTGGACTGGGCGGAGTTCTCCAAGTTGATGCGTACGTTTAAGACGAAAGAGGATTTCAAGGCGGTACTGGCTTACGACATCGTCATGATGGTCGCCCGGAACACCACGTTCTCGCTCACCGTCTCCGGCCGTAGCCGCCTGCCCGAGGGGCATGTCCCCTGTACGTTCATCTCCAACCATCGGGATATCGTGCTGGATGCCGCCTTTCTGAACGTCATGCTCTATGACGTGGGGTACGGGATGACGCAGGTAGCCATCGGCGATAACCTGCTGATCCGCCCCTGGATCAAGACGCTCGTCAGGCTGAACAACAGCTTCATCGTCAAACGCGGCGTATCCGGCCGTCAGCAACTCGAAGCCAGCGCCCTCCTTTCGGCCTATATCCACCACACCATCAAAGAGACCAAAGAGTCCGTATGGATCGCGCAGCGCGAGGGGCGGGCAAAGGATTCGGACGACAAGACGCAGCAGAGCATCCTCAAAATGCTCAATATGTCCGGCGACAAGCAGCATATCCTCACCAATCTGATGAACCTCAATATCGTACCCGTCGCCATCTCCTACGAGTTCGACCCCTGCGACTTCCTCAAAGCGCAGGAGTTCCAGCAGAAGCGCGACGACCCGGACTTCACGAAAAGCAAACGCGACGACCTGCTGAACATGGAGACCGGCATCCTGAACAACAAAGGGCGCGTACACTTCACCATCGCTTCACCCATCAACGGCAAACTGGAGCGCCTGGACAACGACATGGACAAGGGCGAGCTCTATGCCGCCATTGCCGCCATCATAGATGAAGAGATATACAAAAACTACCGTTTCTATCCCTGTAATTACATCGCCTACGACCTGCTGGCGAACAGCAACCGTTTCAGCAGCCATTACGGGTTGAAAGACAGGAAACAGGTAGAGGGCTATCTGCAGGGGCAGCTCGACAAGATCGTCCTGCCCAATAAGGATGAGGCCTTTCTCCGGACGAAACTGCTGGAGATGTATGCCAATCCGCTGAAAAACCATTTGTCCGTCAACGAATAATATACACATCAAATATACCATGCAAGATGAAAAACATGTTTATCCTTATCACCACGTCCCTCCTCCTGTGGACGGGCTGTTCGTCCGCCGACTTCACCGCCGTTGAGCAGGGATTCGTCGCGCCGCCCGACAGTATCAACATCAGCGTATACTGGTACTGGGTCAACGACCACCTTTCGAAAGAGGCCGTCGTAAAAGACCTCCAGGCCATGAAGCGGGTCGGCATCAACAGGGCGTTTATCGGCAGCAATATCGTCAGCGACGAGAAGAGTTTCGGATCTGTAAAAGTCCTGTCGGACGAATGGTACGAAACCGTCCATGCCGCGCTCAAAACGGCTACCGAGCTGGGCATAGATATCGGTATCTTCAACAGCCCGGGCTGGAGCCAGTCGGGAGGCCCGTGGGTACAACCCGGACAGGCTATGCGTTACCTGGCCTCTTCCGAAACGACCGTGCAGGGCCCTGCCAGGATACGGCAACAGCTACCGCAGCCCACCCCGCAGTTTCAGGACGTAAAGGTGATCGCATGGCCGGTGGCCGCCGCCTACCGGCACAACCTGCTGACAAGCGCCGGGGAGCATGCGCTTCCCGAGGGTGAGTCGTCGATCGTCGCCACCCTGCCCGCCGCAGCCACCGCCCGTAGCCTCTCCATCTATCCCGCCGGCAGGCTCTACGCTACGGTAGAGCTTCAGGCGAAAGAGGGGACGGAATACCGCACCGTCAAGCAGTTTCCGGTAGACCGTACCAACCTCAGCCTCAACGTAGGCTTTGAGCCTTACGCACCCGTGACCGTCTCTTTCCCCGAAGTGACGGCGAAAGAATACCGCCTCCTCTTCCATGGGGCGAGAGCCGGCGGTAGCATCAAAAGTATCCTCCTTACGGCGACGCCCGTCATCGAGCGGTACGCCGAGAAGTCGTTGGCGAAGATGTTCCCCTCCCCCCTCCCCTATTGGCATGATTACCTTTGGGACAGGCAGGCGGAGCTGCACGACGCTACGGTAGCCGCACCGCACCAGGTGTTGGATATCTCCCAATATATGGACAAAGACGGCCTCCTTTCGTGGGATGTTCCCGAGGGGGAATGGATCGTCATGCGTACCGGCATGTCCCCGACGGGTGTCACCAATGCGCCGGCCTCCCCAGAGGGGACGGGGCTTGAGGTGGACAAGATGAGCAAAACCCACGTTGCGGCGCATTTCGACGGTTTCCTGGGGAAACTGATCGAACGGATACCCGCCGAAGACCGCAAGTCGTGGAAAGTGGTGGTGGAAGACAGCTACGAAACCGGCGGGCAGAACTTCACCGACGGCTTCCTCGAAGAGTTCAGCGAGCGATACGGGTATGATGCCGTACCGTTCCTGCCGGCGTTCAAAGGGCACGTCATCGGCAGCCCCGACCTCTCCGACCGCTTCCTGTGGGATGTCCGCCGGATGGTGGCCGACAAGGTATCCTACGACTATGTCGGCGGATTGCGCGAGGTTAGCCACCGGCATGGGCTGACCACCTGGCTGGAGAACTACGGCCACTGGGGATTCCCCGGCGAGTTCCTCCAGTATGGCGGACAGTCGGACGAGATAGGCGGCGAGTTCTGGAGCGAGGGCAACCTGGGCGATATCGAAAACCGCGCCGCCTCCTCCTGCGCACATATCTACGGCAAGATAAGGGTATCCGCCGAGTCGTTCACCTGCGGGGGAAAGGCCTACAGCCGCTATCCGGCGCTGATGAAGCGGCGCGGCGACTGGTCGTTTACCGAGGGGGTCAACAATACGCTGCTCCATGTCTATATCCACCAGCCCTACGAAGCGCTTCACCCGGGACTGGATGCTTGGTTCGGCAATGAGTTCAACCGCAAGAATACCTGGTTCGACCAACTGGATCTGTTCGTCCTCTACCTCAAACGGTGCAACTTCATGCTGCAACAGGGGCTGAACGTCGCCGATGTCGCCTATTTCATCGGGGAAGACGCCCCCAAGATGACCGGCATACGCCAGCCCGAACTGCCGAAAGGCTATTCCTACGACTACATCAACGCCGAGGTGATCCTCCGCGACCTGTCGGTGAAAGACGGCCGGCTCGTCTTGCCGCACGGCACATCCTACCGTGTGCTGGCCTTGCCGCCGCTCGAAACCATGCGCCCCGAAGTGTTGCAGAAGATCGAACAGCTGGTAGCCGCAGGAGCCGTCGTACTGGGTGCGCCCCCCGTACGCTCGCCCAGCATGAAAGGCTATCCCGAAGCGGACGAAGCGGTCAGAACCCTCGCCGAAAAGATGTGGGGCGACCTCTCCGCCAAACGGCGTCCCTACGGGAAAGGATTGATCCTAAACGATATGACGATGGAAGAGGTATTGGCCTTACTGGACGTATCCCCCGATTTCCTGACCGCCACGCCCAACGATCCCATCCTCTACACCCACCGCACGCTTGACGGGAAAGAGGTCTATTTCGTATCCAACCAGAGCGAACAGCCCGTCTCCATCCGCGCCCAGTTCAGGGTGAAAGGATTGCAACCCGAACTGTGGGACGCCGTCACAGGCACGACCCGCCCCCTGCCCGCCTTTGAGCAACACGGCGAAACGACGACCGTTCCGCTCGAACTGGACGCCATCGGAAGCGCTTTCATCGTCTTCAAGGAAAAGGGACGCCCCGCCTCCGCGGATGTGACGGCCAATTTCCCCAAGCCCACGGCTATTGCCGTCGACACGCCTTGGGAAGTCCGCTTCGAGGCGGACGGTATCAAGCGCGGCCCGTCGGAAACCGTCACCTTTACCCATCTCCAGGACTGGACGCTCTCCGACGATCCCCGCATCCGGTACTATTCCGGTACGGCGGCCTATACGACGGACATCACGCTGGACGACCTCCCGAAAGGCAGGAAGTGGTATCTCGACCTTGGCAAAGTGACCGCTATGGCCAAAGTCAAGGTCAACGGCCAATATGCCGGCGGCGCATGGACGGCGCCCTACCGCGTAGAGGTGACGCCCTACCTGCAGGCGGGCACGAACAGGATAGAGATCGAAGTGGCCAATACGTGGAAAAACCGGCTGATCGGCGACCAGGCGCTTCCCGAAGAACAGCGGCTCGTCCGCTCCGACCATAGCGAATGGAACGCCGACAGCCCCCTACAACCGTCCGGCCTGACGGGGACGGTACAGCTACTGGGTTTTTAAACCAACGACGATAAATCTATTGTGCATGAAACCGGAAGCGTATATCAACCGCGAAGAGACTTTTGGAGCGCATAACTACCACCCCCTGCCCGTTGTCCTGCAACGGGGAGAGGGTGTTTTTGTTTGGGATGTGGAGGGGAAGCGTTACTTCGACTTCCTGTCGGGCTATTCCGCCCTCAGCCAGGGGCATTGCCACCCGAAAATAGTCGAAGCGCTCACCGAACAGGCCGGGAAGCTGACGCTCGTATCCCGTGCGTTCTATTCCGACGCCTTAGGCGAATACATGGCGTATATGCACGCCTTTTTCGGGTACGACAAACTGCTGCCGGTGAATACCGGGACGGAGGCGGTGGAGACCGCCCTGAAGCTGTGCCGCCGCTGGGGATACCAGGTAAAGGGGATTCAGCCCGGACGGGCTAAGGTCGTGGTGTGCGACGGGAACTTTCACGGGCGTACCATCTCCGTCATCTCCATGAGCAGCGACCCCTCGGCCTACGCCGGCTTCGGCCCCTATACGCCCGGCTTTATCCGTATCCCCTACAACGATACCGCCGCTCTGGGCGAAGCGTTGGAAGATCCCGACGTGGCCGGCTTCCTGGTCGAACCGATTCAGGGCGAAGCCGGCGTCGTCGTCCCCGACGAGGGCTATCTCCGCGCCTGTTACCGGCTATGCCGCGAGCGCCACGCCCTCTTTATAGCGGACGAGATACAGACGGGCATCGGGCGTACCGGCAAACTGCTGGCCTGCGACTACGAAGATGTCCGCCCTGATATCCTGATACTGGGAAAGGCGCTGTCGGGAGGCGTCACGCCCGTATCGGCCGTCCTAGCCGGCGACGAGATTATGTTGACCATCGCTCCGGGAGAGCATGGGTCGACGTATGGAGGCAACCCGCTGGCGGCAAAAGTCGCCATGGCGGCCTTGGAAGTGGTGCGGGAAGAGAACCTGTCCGAAAACGCATTCCGGATGGGGGAACTTTTCCGCCAGGAGATCGGGAAGATAGATAGCCCGGCGATCCGGCAGGTACGCGGAAAAGGCCTGCTGAACGCCGTCGTCACAGACCCCGGAAAGGGGAAGAGCGCCTGGGATATCTGTCTTGCTTTGAAAGAAAACGGCCTAATCGCCAAACCCACCCACGATCACATCATCCGCTTCACCCCGCCGCTCGTCATCACCGGCGAACAGATGAGGGAGGCGATAGAGGTGATCCGGCAAACTTTCGGATGCTTATGAAACGGTTCCTATTTTGTCTATCCGCTTTTGTGGTATTGCTCTCCTGCTTTGACGAATTTGACCCCAAATACCCGGGCGTTAAAGAGTTCGTCGAGAAGATCAAAGCAGGGGAATACGATTATTATGAGAAAGACGGTTGGGGAGGCCAGGGAGAGCTTATCCTCCCCCGCTTCTACGAAGAACAGATCCCCGAACTGCTGAAGTATACCGCCGACATGACGCGGCTCGATATGTTCCCCACGCACACCCTCTCCTATTCCTCCGTCTCCCCCTTCTCCTCCGCCTGGTCCGCTCCGATAGAAAGGCGGTACATCCTGGGCGAATGTCTGCTATGGGTGGTCGAGGGTATCAGGAACGGAGGCAGCTATGGGGTCGGCTACCCTTTCCTGGTGAAAAAGGGAGAAGAGGCGCAGAAAGACGAAGAAAGCTCCCCCATCCTGCTTAGCGAAGAAGAGATCCTGGATGCCCGCGAACGGTATATCGCCTGGTGGCAGGACAACCGCGACAGGGACTGGCGGGTCGTCAATCCGCTGGACGGCTCTCCATACGACTGGTATGCCGGGTGGTACTGACGACGACGCCAGGTTTCAATCGGGCGTCAGCGCGATGGCGTCACGCTCCAGCAACTGCTCGAGGGTGATGCCGAAAGGCTTATACCCGCTTACGCTAAAGTGATAGTTCCGGTAATCCGTCCGTTCGACCTCGCCGGCGACGCCGTCATGCTCCCGGCTGTTGCCGAATTTGTAATGCCGCACGGTCAGCAGGTCGAACGTCCCGTTGCCGCCGGCGTTCGTCTGAAAGGCCTCCGCATAACCACTCTCTTCCGTTACGGTCAGCGTGACACGCCTGTTGGCCAGCGGAGCGCCTGTGACGGCATCGGTAAACTTCAGGCTTTTCTTTTCGCCGTAGCACATCTCCATCTTACCTACACTGCCATAAAAATGGGGCGTCATCTCACTCCAGTCAAAGCCGATGCACTCGGTATCCACCATCCGGTTGTTCAGCGCGTTCCAGAACCAGAAGCCGAGGCGGACGGGGCGGAACGATTCGCTGTCGTGTTCTATCTTCTCCAGTTTCGTCCGGTACATCGATAAGCTGTTGCCGATGCCGTACCCCTCGCCGACGAGGATGAGGTTGACGTTGCCGATGAAGTGGTTATCTTCAAAGATGATGGGATCGGGACGGCTCTCGCTTCCATTGCCCGGCCCGCCGTTGAGCGTGAGGGCGGCCACGGCATTATTGACGTCGCCATTATAAAAGACATCATTGGGTTTCAGGTTATTCCCCGGCATGGCTTCGACCTTGACGGTGTTGCGGCGGTAGACGATGTTGTGCTCGTTCTCGCTGTTGCTTGTCCAGATCCCCCGTGCGCCGGCGCATCCGTCTTCCGCTTTCAGTACGATGACATTGTCCTCGAAGAGCATGTTTTCAAACGGCGTCTGGTTATAGTTCGTGATGCGCATCCCGGCTACGGCCGACTTGCGGCCGTATTCCTCGCTACGCTGGCTGGGGGAGAAGCCGCGCAGGTAGATAAAGTTGTTGGACACCTCGAGGTTGTTCGCCCATCCAAAGCCGATCGGGTTGTAGCCCATACCGAATAACTTGTTAAACCTCGCCTGGCAATTCGCCCCTACCCCCAGCATGAAACTGTTTGTATCGAAACTATCGGAATACAATTCGTTGTACTCCACCTTGCCGCCACTGTCGACGCCGCGGTGGCGGAAACGGCGCAGGGAGTTGAAAGCAAAGATATTGAGGGGGTTCGACCCGCCGCTGACCGCCCGGACAGCCATGTGGCGGTCGTCGATCACGGAGCCCCGGTCATACAACACGTTGTGATGCACGTTGCCGTCGCCCGTCACCATGCCGCCGACGCTGTTGCCGTAATAATCGACCGTAATACCGGCCACTTCGTTATAGGAGTTCAGCATGTGGTTCAGGAAAAGGGGGTTGAAGCCGCAGCCGATAAACCCCGTCCCGCCGTTGCGCCCCTGCCTGATCGTCCCGTTCAGGACGGAGTCGTTGGCAAAGTTCCACAACCCCGTCCGTATACCGAAAGAGGCTCTTTCGTTATAGGCATAATCGTTCCACCAGGAGCCGACGACCTCCGGCGTGCCGTCGTCATAAACGATCGTATGCCCGTCGAGGTCAAGCCGCACATTGCTCGTCTTGATATTGATCGCCAGCGTGGGGACGGTCAGATCCTGCGTCAGCACATACGTAGCATTGCCTTTCGTCAGGGTATAGGGAGGGCTGCCCTCCATATCTTCGGGGATACGGATGATATCGGGGGTGAGTATGCGGGTGGTAAAGGTGTGGTCGTCCGACACGATGATACGCCCTTGATGATCGCTGACGATGATGCGGTAATGATAGGTCGAATCCTGCTCCAGCCCCTTGATATAGTGCAGGTGCTGATAATAATAGGATTCGGATTGGACGGTTTGCTGCCCGTAGGCGGTGGTCGTGCCGTACTGAATCACGGAGATGGTAGGCAGGTTAGTCCTGAACCCCACGGCGCACGACGTATAGGAACGATGCTCCCAAAACCCAACCTCTTCAAAGGTCAACCCACTGCCGAACGTCTCTTCGATAAACGGCTCCGTATCCGGCGCAAAGCTACCCAACCGGTAATTAAAAAAGTATTCATCGTCATTCTTAGGATTCGCCACCGGCGTAGGATGAACCAGTATCCCCTCGGGAATATCCGTCTTCGTAGTATCATCGCCCCCTATATCATTCTCAATCGTGACACAAGAAACCAAAACGGCAACAGCTAAAGGATAGAATAAATGTCTCATATTATGATTATGTTAAACAAAAACAGACAAATATACAATAAAAAGATCAGCATTTACAAAATGACAGCATTTTCAGCATGAATATATCATTGCGAGCACCCAATAAACCAGGTTATCAAAAAGGGAAATGACGGCGATAGCAATCCCGTTAGGGGAACCGAGCGGGAGAACGTCATGTCGACCGAGCGCAGCGAGTGGAGACACCTCAGATCGAAAGGGCAGGCGGGTGCGATCTGAGGTGTCTCCACTCGCTGCGCTCGGTCGA